>NZ_JACJSN010000006.1:0-239612 GCF_014698135.1 Limnothrix sp. FACHB-881 | reverse complement strand
GCAGCGCCGACGCAAATCAGGATTGGCATCGGAGTAGGGGCGACTACGAGCCATGGCTCAAGCATCTCTAGGATCGATGGCTACAGCTTAACTTCCTTAAGTTGAAGCCAGTGATCGCCATGCGCCCTCCGGTACGCCAAGTCTCGAATACCCAACCGAGATCAGGCGATCAACCCTGATCGCCCGCAGCCTCACCGTAGAGGCCCATCGCCATGCGCCCTCCGGTACGCCAGATCCCCCAATACCCAAAGGAGATCAAGCGATTGATCCTGGCGGAGGGCGTACATCGGTACGCCCCTACGGAATCTACGGCCCTGTGTTCGTCAGGGTTTCGCTTAAAATTCAAAGGTTCGATCGCGCCTGCCACCTTTGCAAACATGTCTTTAGCCACTGCAACACTGCTCATTAACTGTCCAGATCAACGGGGTTTAGTCGCCAAAATTGCCAGTTTTATTGATGCCAACGGTGGCAATATTCTGCACGCCGACCAACACCAAGACCCGACAGCCAATCTCTTTTTGAGTCGGGTGGAATGGCAACTAGATGGATTTAATTTGCCCCGCGATTTAATTGATCCAGCCTTTGGGGCGATCGCCAAACCCCTCGGCGCAACTTGGCAGCTTCACTTCTCTGACGAAGTGCCCCGGATGGCCATTTGGGTTAGCCGCCAAGATCATTGCCTGCTGGATTTGCTGTGGCGGAACAAAGCCGGTGAAATCCCCGCCAAAATCGTTCTCATTATTAGCAATCACCCGGACTTGGCCCCGATCGCCCAACAATTTGGCATTGACTATCACCACGTGCCTATTAGCAAAGACACCAAGGCCGAAGCCGAAGCTAAACAATTGGAGCTACTGCGGGAATATCAAATTGATTTGGTGGTGCTGGCGAAATATATGCAAATTCTCACCCCGGGATTTGTGGCGGCTTTCCCGAATGCAATTAACATTCACCATTCCTTTTTGCCCGCATTTCCCGGAGCTAATCCCTACCAACGGGCACACGATCGGGGCGTGAAAGTAATTGGTGCAACGGCCCACTACGTCACCCAAGATTTGGACGAAGGGCCGATTATTGAACAGGATGTTTCCCGAGTCAGCCACCGCGACACCGTTGAGGATTTGGTCCGCAAAGGGAAAGATCTAGAACGAGTGGTTTTGGCCAGAGCGGTGCGGTTGCACTTACAAAACCGGGTGTTGGTGTATGGCAACCGCACGGTGGTGTTTGAGTAGGTTTTTAAACCGGAGATTCACCGACAATGGGTGATGCAATCGGTTACGCGATCGGGTCAGGAAATTCACCGAAAATTTAGCCGATCGCCTGGGATGCCGCCAATTGAATTCCGTGGCGATCGAGCAGTTCTTGCACCGGAATCTTGGTGTAATCCTTGCTGTAGAAATCATCATGCACCACTTGCCCGTCCCAAATGATGATATCGAGGTCGATCGTCCGGGGGCCAGATTTAATTGGCCCCTTGACACGCCCTAGGCGCTTTTCCAAATCCTTCAAATATTGATTAAATTCCAAATAGCTTAAGTGGGTGGATACCCAATAGGCCCCATTCAAGAAATCATCCTGATCTTGATAGCCAACGGGAGCGGTCACAATGTAAGCGGATTTATCAACCAGTTGATGTTCCTGGGCTAAAATTTGCTCCGCTTGCTGGCAATGGTGCTGGGGTTCAATGTTGGAACCAACGGACAAAATTGCTTGATACATGGAATTTAGCCTCAGAAGCGGGATCAAACGTTGGTTAAACGGGAACAGGCGATCGCTGGAAAAAAGGGCGATCACCGGTTGGGATCGCCCTTGTGTTTATTGCTTAATTTGGGTGGTCTGCTCGTAGGTCACGGCATTTTGCCCCACATTGGTTAGGGATTCGCCCCCATCCACAAACAAAATTTGCCCATTCACAAAAGGATTATTCAGGATATAGTTCACCGCTTGGGAAATGTTTTCCGTAGAGCCTTGTTGCTTCACGGGAATGCCCTGAACTCGCCACTGAATATAGTCACTGGTGCGGCTCCCGGCGGGCAAAATGACACCCGGAGCAATGCCATTAACCCGCACTTGGGGAGCCAGTTCGATCGCCGCCAATTTTGTAAATTCTGCCAAGGCTTTTTTGGAGAGCAAATAGGCTGAATATTGATATTGGTTGAAAGCCACCTTGTTGTCGATGATGTTAATCACACAGCCGGTTCCGCCGTTTTTGGCAAAGGCTTGGGTGAGGAAGTAGGGGGCTTCAAAATTCACCTTAAATTGCTTGGCAAACAGGTCAGGCGTTGTCTCTGCGATCGGGGCTGCGTCATACACGGAAGCACTGTTAACCAACAGGTTTAAATCGCCAAAACGCGATCGCACGCGATCGATCAAAGGCTGCATGTCCGGTTCATGGAGCAAGTCAAAGGGAAACAGCTCGCATTCCACTCCCAAAGCGCGAAATTCCGCCGCTGTTTCTTGGGCTGCATCGTGGGAGGAACCATAGTGCAGGGCAATGTTGTAGCCTGCTTTGGCCAAACCGAGGGCGATCGCCTTGCCAAGCCGAATGGCGGAACCCGTAACCAGTGCCGTACCTTGAGTTTGGGTCATGATTGGGGGAAATAAAGTATCAGAATGTCCTGGGCAATCGCGACCCAACGAGTTCAAAACAACGCAATTAAGCAGTTTAAACTGATTATTAATATTCTGTTACGTTCTGGCTCATCTGTGGTTGATCGGTCGCGGATGAGCGCTTAAGGGTTTTGGAAAAATTCTGGTTTGTTCTGAGAATGAACGGCTTGAATGCCCGCAAAGATGATGGAAGGATCCGGGTGTAAATCAACCATGAGGGTTGGGTCAATTGCCCGGAGATATTGCGCGATCGCGGGGCCATCGCCGCCGGTAATCACCGCCGTACCGTGGGGATAGCGCGATCGCCAGGTTTGCAACCAAGTTTGCGCCAGGACGGTCACGCCCCAGACCACCCCACTGGCGATCGCCCCGATCGAGTCCTGGGCCCAGAGGGTTGGGAGTTGGGTGGGTGGCAGCACGGCCGGCAGGGCGGCAGTTTTTTCCGTGAGGCTGCGCAATTGCAACCCCAACCCCGGCGCGATTGCCCCGCCGATTAGTTGTCGGTTTGAATCCACAGCCGTCACGGTCAGGGCCGTGCCGCCATCAATCACCAGGGCCGGGAAGCCGTAGCGCTGACCTGCGCCCAGCACAGCCAAGGCGCGATCGATCCCCAAGGTGGAATACAGCCCCCCGATCGGGAGATCGGCCAACGTGATGATGCGCCAGTCAGCCCGATCGCTCCATCGATCGAGTGCTCCCGGAACCACTGAGGCGGCCCAAACGGGTCGCTCTAGGGCCAGGTGATCCGGGGGCGGCTGTGCATCATCCCAGGTGCGATCGAGCCGATCGCCCGTCCAATCGCCCCAATGCCAGCGCGAATTCCCCACCATCAGCGATCGCCAGCGATCGGCCCCATCGTTGCTCGTCGCCATCGGGAGCACAATTAATTAAACCTGATGGGAATTAAACCTGATGGGATGAGACTTGCTTAGAACTGGCGTAAAAACCGGAGATCGCTGGCATAAACCCGGCGAATATCGTCGATTTGGTGCAGAACCATGGCGAAGCGCTCCACCCCAAAGCCCGCCGCAAAGCCTGAATAGACCTCCGGATCTAGCCCAGCGGACTTCATCACGTTGGGATCCACCATGCCGCAGCCCAGCACCTCTAGCCAGCGCCCTTTCCACTTCACATCCACCTCCGCCGAGGGTTCCGTGAAGGGGAAGTAGCTGGCGCGGAACCGCACTTCCACTTCCCCGAAAATTTCGCCCAGGAGGGTTTCGATCGTGCCTTTCATGTCCGTGAAGGTCAGGCCCTCATCGATCGCCAGCAGCTCAATTTGGTGGAACACGGCCGCATGGGTTGCATCCACCGTGTCGCGTCGATAGACCCGGCCGGGAGCCACAACGCGGATGGGCGGTTCGCGCTCTTCCATGTAGCGAAGCTGCACGGCGGAAGTGTGGGTGCGCAGCAGGTTGCCGTCGGGCAAATAGAAGGTGTCGGCCATGTCGCGGGCCGGGTGGTCGGCGGGCGTGTTCAGGGCCTCGAAGTTGTAATAGTCCGTTTCCATTTCGGGGCCATCGGCCACCGTGTAGCCCAAGCCAACGCAGATATCGACTACCCGGTCGATCGTGCTGGCGAGGGGATGCTTGCGGCCTAAGGGGCGATAGGTTCCCGGCGCGGTCACATCTAAGGTTTCCGCATCCAGCCGGGCCCGAATGGCCGCCGCTTGCAGATCTGCCCGTCGCCGATCGAGCAGGTCTTGCACCGCGTCTTTCACTTCGTTGGCCTTGGCTCCAATCCGCGGCCGATCTTCGGCGGGTAGCTTGCCCATGCCCCCCAGCACTGCGGAGATTTTGCCTTTTTTGCCCAGGAAGGCAACGCGCAACTGCTCGATCGCGTCGAGGTCAGGGGCTTGGCCGATCGCGCTTTGGGCTTCGGCTTGCAGTTGGCTCAGTTGGGCTTCGAGGTCGCTGACCTGGGTGGCAGTCATGGCTGAAAACAATTGAGAAAGGCGGCATGGAGTTGGGCTTGATGAATTCGCCGACTGCGCCAAAAAATCGCAAAGCGATCGGCTGAAATCATCACCCGTCCCATCAAAGGATAGAGCATCGGGCGATCGCCCGCTTGTTTTCTGGCCTAAGATCCTGGCCTTAGGATTTGGTTAATTAATGATGAGCGAACCTCAAACGGTTGAGACCAGCTATCTGGGCCAGACAAGCCAGCGCCAAACCCCGAATTCCCTGGCGAATTCCCTGGCGATCGGGCTGTTGGGTTTGCTGGTGACCGGTGGAATGCTCGGCGGGGCGATCGGGATTTTGGCCCCCCCGGCGATCGCCCAAACCCGCCCCAGCCAGCCCAGCGCCCCCAATGTCCTCAACATTCTGCGCGGGTTGCCCCAACCGACCACCGCCCCCGCCAACCGGCCCGCCATCTTTGCGGCCAATGCCTACGGTCAGCAAAGCCTGAACTTTCAGAGCAAATCCAACGCAGAAGCCGCCATCCAGTTCTATCGCCAAGCGCTCGGCCGCCTGGGTTACACCGAACGCACCACCAACACCACGATCGGGCCATGGGGGTTCAGCATTGTTTTTGACCCGCCGGCCAGCTTGGGCCTCAAACCCAGCAGTACCGCCCCGCGCAACACCTTGGAAGTGGGCGACCAAGTGACGGTTCAAGGCAGCGGCAGCCCCTCGGTGGTGTTGGTGTTGCAAGGAACGATGCTGTCTCCTGACACCATGAACACCAACATTCGCTTTGAGGAAATTTAGGGCGCGATCGGGCAAACAAGTTGAGAGATGGGACTTGAGGGAGGGCCTGAAGGACTAATGGCCGCTTTAACCCTGCGAATAATCCTACAAACGCCACGCGATCGAGCGAGCGATCGGGAAAGCTGGGTAATTAATGGCAAGCCATAGGTTCGGTTAGCACTCCCTTTCCGAGAGTGCCAAATTTGCATACAGTCTTGGGGTGAACCATTGGTAAATCACGGATAGCGACCCCACACCCCTATGGTTAAGATCGTCTCCTTCAGCGACGAATCGCGCCGCGCCCTCGAAAACGGTGTTAACGCCTTGGCCGATGCCGTGCGCGTCACGCTGGGCCCTAAAGGCCGAAACGTTTTGCTGGAAAAGAAATTTGGCATTCCCAGCATCGTGAATGACGGCATCACGATCGCGAAAGAAATTGAACTGGAAAGCCCCCTGGAGAATACGGGTGCTCGCCTGGTGCGCGAAGTGGCCACCAAAACCAAAGATATTGCTGGTGACGGAACCACGACGGCCACCGTGTTGGCCCAAGCCCTGGTGCGTGAGGGCATGAAAAATGTGACCGCCGGTACCAACCCCGTGGCCCTGCGGCGCGGGATTGACAAAACCGTTGCCCGGTTGGTGGCGGAAATTAACGACCTGGCGCAACCGATCAGCAGCAACGAGGCGATCGCCCAAATTGCCGCCGTGGCCGCCGGGAGCGACCCAGAAATCGGCAGCACGATCGCCAACGCGTTCGATCGGGTCACCCAAAACGGTGTGATCACCGTGGAAGAGTCGAAATCCTTGACCACCGAAGTGGATGTGGTGGAAGGGATGCAGTTTGATCGCGGCTACACCTCGCCCTACTTCGTGACCGATTCCGAGCGGATGATCACGGAGTTGCACAACGTGGCTGTGCTGCTGACAGACGGCAAAATCAATAGCCTCGCGGAAATTGTGAGCATTCTGGAAGGAGTGGTGCGCGATGGCAAATCGCTGTTGATCATTGCCCAGGATATTGAAGGCGACGCGCTTTCTACCTTGGTGATCAACAAACTGCGAGGCGTGCTGAACGTGGCCGCTGTGAAAGCTCCGGGCTTTGGCGAGCGCCGCAAGTTCATGCTTGAAGATATCGCCCTCGTGGTCGATGGCCAGGTGGTGAGCGAAGAGACGGGCACGAAGCTCGAATCCTGTGATACCAGCGTTTTGGGATATGCCCAAAAGGTGACGATCACCAAGGACTCGACCACGATCGTGGCGGGCGATCGGGCAGATCAAGCCGCCATTGCCGCGCGTGTGCAACAGCTCAAGGACGAGCTGGCCGCCACCGACAGCGACTACGACACCGAAAAGCTGCAAGAGCGGATCGCCCGCTTGATCGGTGGCGTGGCTGTAATTAAAGTGGGCGCGGCCACCGAAACCGAACTGAAGGAACGGAAGCTGCGCATTGAAGATGCCGTGAACGCCACCAAAGCCGCGATCGCGGAAGGGGTGGTAGCCGGTGGTGGGGCAACCCTGATGCGCCTAGCCAAGCTGGCCGAAAGCTTCAAGGCCACCCTGAACGCGGAAGAGGCGATCGGGGCCAGCATCGTTGCTAAAGCCTTGACCACGCCCCTCAGCCAAATTGCCGAAAACGCCGGTTACGAAGGCGCTGTGGTGGTTGAAAAGGTGCGTAACCAGGGCGATCACATCGGCTTCAACGCGCTGACCGGAACCTACGAAGACACCCAAGCGGCGGGGATCATTGACCCGGCCAAGGTGTTGCGGACGGCCCTGCAAAATGCCGCCTCGATCGCCGGTTTGGTGCTGACCACCGAGGCGATCGTGGTTGACAAACCCGAACCGAAACCCGCTGCTCCCGCTGGTGGTGATCCCATGGGCGGTATGGGTGGCATGGGCGGTATGGGTGGTATGGGTGGCATGGGTGGTATGGGTATGGGTGGCATGGGTATGGGCGGTTTCGGGATGTAATTCCTGGCTCGATCGCCCGCTCCAGTTTCCCTAGCTGCAATTGGGCCCATGAAGATGGGCCCAATCGCAATTCCCATCATCCAAAAGCTTGTCAGCGCCCCAGCTCAAACACTGAATCAGCGATCGCCAATGCGATCGCATCAGCAATTGAGTTGTAGTTACTGAGTCTCGATTGCTGAGACGTTGAGGCAAACGCAAAAACGCAAAAACAGAGGGCCGGGAATTATCCCGGCCCTCTGTTGCATTGTGGTGAGTTGTTGAGCTTCGTCCTGCAAAACCCAGGAACCGAGCAATGACTAGGGGCCCCAAGACCCTGACAGTCATCGCCCGATCGCCCCACCTAGCACTTGCGATTAGCGCTTGCGATAGGGCACAGCGGTAGCGATGTTGATGTTGGCCAACGGCGTGCGGGGCACCACCGGCAGCGAGGGAGTCACCGAACGAGCCATGCCGAGGAACCCAGCGGGGCTGCCAGCGCCAACCTTCTTCTCTTGGGGAGTGAAGCGACGCACCGAGTTTTGCCACACCACTTGCGGGAAGCCCAGTTGGCTGCGGTGGTAAGCCTCGTAGCGAGGAGTCTTCAGGTTGAAGGGGGTTTCGCCTCCGGTGCGCTGGGGCAGCACACGACGAAGCTGGTAAGGAACCGTGTTGTCGCCAAAGTTAGCGGCGTATTCTTCACTATCCACCAGTGCATCGATGAAACCTTGCAGGCCCTTGGTGGGCAGCAGGATCGACCAAGCAATCTTTTCCCGCTCGCTGTACACGTCGCGGCCCAAAATCCGCTGGACGCAGATTTCCACGAAGCGATAGTTGCTGTTGGTGTCCAGGTTCAGGCGGCGGAAGCTATCCGACGTGGCCAAGCCCCGGATGAAATCCTTGACGGTGATTTGACCGTAGCGGAGTTGCGATTCCAGGAAGGTTTGGCGGTTGTTAGCGATGTTTTGGTGCTCGCTGAAGACCTGGCGATAGGCCGCCCAGATCAGCTCGTCCATGTCACCGCCAGAGAAGACGTTTTCGATTGCGTAAATTTTCGGTTGCTCTTCACTGCCCACTTCGTAACCAGCCACACGTTGGTTTTGCGAAGAAGGGGAGAAGCTCAATACAGGAATAGCCACGTCAGAATCTCCGTAGTCTCGGTAGTCTCAAAAAGTCACGGGCTTTGTTAACGTGCGCTTGTTAAAGGCACATCGGCTGGCAGGAACCAACAAGGTGACGCTGCCAAATTTGCCATTTTTCAGGTTACGAGATTGCCGCGAGGGCAAGCACGGTTCCTGAAAAACGCTTAATAAAGCTTGACATGCACGGGGAGCCGCGCATGGTTCGCTGTGGGAATGGTGCGATCGCGCCTGTGTTGGCCGGATGAGGCCAGGCGTTGATCGCCCGGTCAGCAGAAGCGCCGAAGCACTCCACTGTTTAAAAGCATTGCTAGCTATCGCAAATTGTACCAAAGCGTTTCGCGTCGCTGGTGGTTCTTCACGAACCAAGTCGGATTCTGAGGAATTTGGCGGGCGATCGCCCCTCAATGGCCAACCCGGGATTGGCTAACCCGATCGTGACCCACTCAGGCATTACCAACCCAGGGCCGAGATTGCCTGCTCCCGATCGCCCCCGGCCGCCACCGCCGATTGATCACAACCCACCCGCACTTCCGTGCAAAACGTGGCCGTATTGAAGCCGCCAAACCGCTTCAGCACACTGGTGCGCATCCGTAAATCCGGATTGGGAAACCAAAAACGCTCCACGGAACTCATGGTTTCGTATTCCGTGGTTAAAACCATGCCCCCTTCCTCGTCCAGGTGATATTCACCGGCCACGGGAGCCGTTTCCGCATAGCCCCGTTCCCGCAGTAGCTTGCCCCGGCGATCGTTCGTGGCATCTGGCACAATCACCATCACCGTTTGTCCCTCGTGGTTGTCTTCTTCGGAAGCATCCCAGGCCATCAAGCTTTTCCAGGTCACCAGGGCCCCACCGGCCGCGGCGGCAGGGTCAATGTCATACATCTGGCAAATTTCGGCCAAACGCGGATCGGTGACCTCTAGCATTTCCACCTGAATTTCCGATTCGCCCACTTCGGCCCGCCGAAAGGCCAGGTGGTGGGTGACCCGCTGGGATTGCCATTGGCCGGCGCTTTGGCGGAAATAGTCGAGGGCGCTGGTGAGCTGAGGTGCGGTGCTGGTGGCGGTCATAGGATTGGTTTGCAAAGGTTAATTAACAGGTTGAGACCGGTTTGAAGTCGCTTGGGCAGCGGGCCAAAGTGGGATTCTTGAAGACGCGAAAGCGCGGTGGCAGAATTGCGGGTGAATGAATCGGCTAGCGAATGGGCTGATGAATGGTTTGATTAATCGTTAATTTTGAAACAGGTGGCGACCAGCAGGAAACCCCACTTTGGATTTTGCCGGAAATCTTGGGCTGAATCTCGGGATGATTGTCCGAATGGTTTTCTGAATCAACGGACGAATTTGGAATCAAGTTGGACAGTTGGTGAAAGACCATGCCCGATCGCCCCGTTGCTCGATCGACCCATGTTGTTGCTCCGGAAGGCTTGCCCATTCACTACCAACCGGCAACCCGATCGCGCCGGTTTTGGTGGGGAGCGGCCTTGGGGGCGATCGCCCTTCACGGGTTAGCCCTCTGGAGTGTGGGGCGATCGGGGGCCCAAGCGGGGCCGACGGCGGGGCCCTTGCCGGTGGTGCGGGTGACCTTGCCAGCGGCCGGTGGCTCAGCAACTTCAACGGGGCCGATCGCTCCCAACAATCCCGCCAACCCCGTTCCAGCTAATCCCGCGAGTGCTGTGGCGGCTAATCCGGCTGCTTCCGGTGCTCCTCCAGTAAATCCCACTGCGGGGCAACCGTTGCGGCCGCTGGCTCCCTTGCGGCAAGTGGATCCGGGTCAACTGCAAGGCTCGGGGGCCGCCAGCCAACCCCGCTGGCCCGGCGAGCCGACTGGTGGGGCCCCGATTCCCGATCGGCCCTTCAACCCCGACCCGATCGATCCGAACATGCCCCCGGACTATGCCGCTCCCGGTTGGCAAAATGCGCCCCCAAATCGCCCGATCGCCCCGAATCCTGCTCCCAATGGCACGGGGTCAAGTTCGAATAGCCCGCCTGCTCCCAATGCCGGGAATTCTGGCGGCCCAAGCACCAACCCCAACCCAGGCCAGGGGGGAAACCAAGCATTCGGCCTGGCGATTGTTGGGTTAGAACTAACCACACCGGGAGATGGCAGCCCGATCGTCCAGGCGGCCGACCTGAGTCGCCTGCCCCAGTTGCAATCCGCGCCGCCGAGTTTGAACTTGCGAGACTATCCAGAGTTAGCCAATTGGGCCGATCGAGCAGTGGATTTACGGTTAGCCGTGATGGCCGATGGCTCCGTTGGCTTTGCGGGATTGCTGACCCCGGGTTTAAGTGCGACAACCCAACAGGCCCTCGAAGCCCGCGCTGCCCAACTGCGATTTTTGCCGGCCCTCACTGCCACAGGTCAGCCGATCGCCATCTATTTACGGCTTACAATGCGCTTGTCGCCCAAGACGTGAGCGCGATCGGCTAGAAAACTCATCCAAAGAGCAGGAAAAAGAACCAGAAATCACATTTTCTTATCAGTCCCAAATTCCAAATCCTAAATCTCAAATCTCAAATTCCATTTCGTAAATTTCAATTCGTAATTAGGATCCAAGGTCAGCGTTGAGTCAGTTTTCTCCCTTTTCCTCCCCCACGGATCAACCGGTTCAGCCGCCCGCCACTCCCTATCCCGATCGGTTGGGGCGGTGGATGGCTGCCGATTGGCAACAACCGCGATCGGGCTGGTTGGCCCGCTTGCTGTTTTGGGGCATGGCCGGCGTGGCGATCGGCACGATTTCAGCCACCTTGGGAGCCGCCGCCGCCCTGTTCATGCCCCTGGATCCGGCCGTGATGCCCCTCATGCGCCACGAAACCCTAGAGCACCTGTGGCGCAGCGGGTTGCAATATCGCCTCCTGCAACCGCTCACCATTTTGGTTTTGGGGGTGGAGCCTTCGCCCGGAATTCCTCTGGGTGCGCCGGAAGCCTTGAATGGTCATGCGGATGCCATTTGGCTGGCCCGATTTGATCCCACCGATGACACTGTGACGGTGATGTCGTTGCCTCGGGATACGCGGGTGGTGTTTCCCAGCGGATCCGTGGGCGCATTGCACGAAGCGGACAGCATCGGCGGTACGGCCCTGGTGCAGCAGTCCGTGAGCAACACCCTGGGCGGGTTGCGGATCGATCGCACCGTGCGGTTGAACCCCGAAGGCTTGCGAGAATTGGTCGATCTGCTGGGTGGGGTGGAACTGTCTGTGCCCCAGGCGATGCGCTACCGCGATCGGGCGGGACAGCTCAAAATTCAACTGGATAGCGGTTGGCAAAGCTTGGATGGCAGTGCTGCGGAACAATTCGCCCGCTACCGAGTGGATAGTGCTTGGGGCGAACTCGATCGGGTGCAGCGGTTGCAATTGCTGTTACGGGCCCTGCGCGATCGGGCCCTCAGCCCCAGTGTGTTGCCCCAATTGCCCCAAATTGCCCAACGGGTTCACAAATACCTGCGCACGGATCTGGCTCGCCCGGAGGTGCTGGCCCTCGTTCACCTGTTGATTCAGCAGGAGCCGGAGCAGGTGCGTCTGTTGCTGTTGCCGGGTCAGATGGATGCCAGCAACTTTTGGAACCCCGATCCCAAGGCCGTTGCCCGCCTGTTGGAAAGCTACTTTCCGCCCGATCGACCCGGCGTTGGTCGGCGCACCAAACTCCTCAGCGCCAGCGCCCGCGATCAATATGGTCAAACCTTCAGCCGCATTTCCGTGCAAAATGCCAGCGGCGATCCGGCCCGATCGGCGGCCGCGATCGCCCAATTGCGGCGGGCGGGGTTCCAGCAAGTGCGAGCGAGCGATGCTTGGCCCCAAGTGCAACGGGACACCCAAATCATTGTCCAGGGCGGCGATCTGGATCTGGCTGAGTTGGTGCAACGGCGGCTAGGCTACGGTTCCTTGGATCGATCGGCGACGGGCGATTTAGGTTCCGATATTACGGTGCGCCTGGGCAGTGATGCCGCGCCCTAAGGTTGGATGAGATGGCTCAAAATCTTGAGCGTCTAAAGTGATATTGCTTAAGTTCTAGATTTTTATAAGAATTTAAGAGTCCGAAGGTTTAACCGATCAAGTCGCTGAGAGAACTGGGTCGATCGCCCTCAAAAACTGGGATTGTGAAGTGGAATTGGCTGCCGCGATCTTTGCCGTCTGACTCGGCCCAAATTTGCCCGCCCAGACCGAGGATAATTTGCCGACAGATCGCCAGACCCAAGCCAGTTCCGCCCACGGTGCGCCGGAGGGAACCTTCCTCTTGATAGAACCGATCGAACACGGTTTCCAGGCGGTTCGGTTCAATGCCGCGCCCCGTGTCCGTGATCACCACCTCGATCGCCCCGTCCAGGGTGGGGCCCGCTTCAATGGTCACGGCTCCTTCGGGCTGGGTGAACTTACAGGCATTGTCCAGCAGCTTGGACAGCACTTCCACCAACCATTCCCCATCGGCCCGCACGGGGGGCAACGCTTCAGACACTTGCGAGGCAATGCGGGGCAGTCGATCGCGGGGCACGCGGGCCCGAACACTGCTGAGGGCCAGTTCCACACATTCCGTGAGCGGCAAGGCTTCCAGGTTCCAATTAACGCGCCCGCTTTCCAGGTGAGACAAGGTGAGAAAATCCTGCACCAGCACGCGCATTCGCTCCGCATCGCCCAAGGCCGTATCCAACATCACTTGGCGCAATTCCAGGGGCATATCCGGTTCCGAGGCCAAGCTTTCAAGGCAAACCTGGATTGTGGAAAGGGGCGTGCGCAGTTCGTGGCCGGTGATCGCAATCAGGTTGCTACGGGTGCGATCGAGCGCTTCCAATTGCTGATTGAGATCTTCAAGATCGGCGTAGGTTTGGGCCTGCATCAGGGCCGCACCCAACTGAGTGGCAACCGCATCCATCAACCCCGTTTCATCGGCAGACCAAAGGCGCGGCAAACTCCCGCAGTGATGCAGTTCGATCGCCCCCAACAGTTTGTCCCGATAGCACACGGGCACGATCGACCAGGAGGCGATCGCATACTGTTCCGCGATCGCCTGCACCAAGCCCGGTTGGGGCTCCTCATTCAGATCCAGAACGCAAACTCCGCCATGGTTCTGAAGGGCCGATTGAAAACAGTCCTGACTGATCAGCGGCCAGGATTGTCCCAACAGGGAGGGCACAGTGGCTCCCAACATTTCATACTGCACCGTGGCCGTAGCATCTCCGTCCTTGCAGCGGTAAGCAATGCAGCGACAGGAGCGGAGAGCTTGGCCCAACTGGCGCACGGCCACCCCCATCACCTCTGAAGGATCCAAAGATTGGCGGATGGCTGAGGTGATCAGGTTAATCAACCGCTCCTTGCGCTCTTGGGTGGAAATGGAGCGATAGGCTTTCAGAAGCTTGTATTGCCCCGCTTGCAGATAGGTAACGAGCCGGTGGGCAAAGGGTTCCGGGTCAATTTCGGGCAGGGTGGGGCCGCCACCTTCGGAAAACTCGGCCAGGGTGCGATCGATCTTGTCACCCAACTCGGGGCGGTAGGTGCGAATTCGCTCCAACAAGAGGCTGGCGGCCACCTGGGTGGCCTGTCGATCGAACGTCCAGACCCCCTCAAACCGCCGCACCCGATCATCTGCGCCAAAGCTGCCGGCTCGATCGGCCTGGGACTCACCGCCCTGGCGCTCCGCACAGATCAAACAAGCCGCGTACCGATCGCCCAACACCACCAAGTGCCACTCGTTGGCCAACGCATCGGTGGGTTCAAAGGCCACCGTTTCGTATTCCCCCGAAGCACTGCGAAACTCCGCCTCCGGAGCTGAGAGCACATAGACCCGATCGCTCTGGTGCGCAATCCGATGGTAGCGGCGGGCTTCCTGACGATAGAACCGTTCTCGCTGAAAGCTGGCAATCACTAAGGGGCGATCGCCCGGCCCCGCCAACACCAAATCCTCGATCGCGTGGGAAAGGGCCGTCAGGGATGCTTTGAAATAGCTTTGGGTGCGCAGTTGCGGCAATTGGCCCAACAGCAGATCCAGAATTGACGCGGTTTTGACCCCAGCCAACCGCTGAGGCCCACTCGCCCGCTTCGAGGATCTGGAACGGCGGGCACGATTGATTGAAGAACCCACAGGAGGAGCGCCTTCCATGCGATCCGTTTCAGACATTGCTTTAGGACTTGGGCAGGGGCAAGGGGGCCGCAACCGCCGTTTCACCATTCTGCCATTGCCCGAGCGCCGGATTCGTGATTTTTGGGAATTTGCCGGGAATTGAATCCGGCATCAGTTTGGTGCTGATCCAGGCGATCGACCCTGAGTCTGCTACTGGGCGATCGGCTGCTGACAGGCCGGCTGCTCACAGGCTGGCCGCTGAGAGCCGTTGACTAACCCTATTTTTTGCGTAATTTCTTGCCTAGGCGCGGGGTCGATCGGGATGTGGTTGTGCCATAGCGCATCTCCCAAGCCTTCAGCACAATCAGGTACTCGTAAAAGCTCTGGAGCACACACCAGGCAAATCCCCCGCGTCCATCCAAACAGCCCCCCAGCACGAAATACATATACACAAATCGCACCAGGGGGCGACAGGGCAACCGCAGGGACAAATTCTTGAGAGCCCGCCGCCTTGCCACCTCCGTTTTACCGAAAAATAAGTCGCGCCAAGACACGTTGCCCCGCGTCAGTTGGGCCAAGGTTTCCTGGGCCTCATCGGTGGAGTAGCGGTTGTGCTTATCCAGCCAGCGGCTCAGGCCCTTGCTGCAAGTGAAGTGGGGATAGGTTTCTTCTAAAAAACCCGTGGTTCCTTGCACCACCTCCCGCTCCGTGTGGCCGTAGTCATCAAACCGGACGGCATCTTTCCGAAAAAGTCGCAGTTGGTAGCGGGGATATTGGGTGCTGCGGCGAATCCATTGCCCCATGAACATCACCCGTTCGGCCACGTAGTAGGCCTCATGGTGGGCCCGTTGGATGGTTTGGCAACATTCCTGAAAGAGTTCAGGGGTCATCCGTTCGTCGGCTTCCAGGATGTAAACCCAGTCATGGCGCGTGGGAATGTGATCGAGCATCCAGGTGCGCTGTTTGCCGTGGCTTTCAAAGGCATGTTGCACCAACCGCACGGGCGATCGCTGGGCGTAGTCTTGCACGATTTCCACGGTGCGATCGGTGCTGAGGGAGTCAACGACAATGATGTCGTCGGACAGCAATGCAGACTCGATGCAATCTGCAATATCGATTTCTTCGTTGTGAGTGAGGATATAGATCGAAAACATGGTGATTTGAATCGGTGGGCGATCGAGCGGTGACGGCCGATCGAGTCGATGCACCGTTAATTCCGTTATGACTTTCCCAACAATTGCTGTAATTCGCTAATGAGTACTGCAATCAGGATGCTTCCTGTTATGGCGTGGCGAAGTCGGCTTTGTCTGTAAGTTGGTCTGTAAGTGGGGTAGACCATGATCAGGCTGGCCGCTTTTGGAAGATTGATCGCGACTTGAACACCGCGATCAATCTCCAATCCACTCTCTCCAATTCAAAATCAACCTGAACTGAATTCAAACTGAATCCAATGAGCGAGGCGAGTCAGTTGGTTGAGCTGGTCAGTTAAGCCGGTCAGTTAAGCCAGTCAAAAGATTGCCCTAGCTGGCTCGGCTGGCCGGACGTGCGCGGGAGCCGCGTTTCGTGTAGCCCATCCAGCTCATGAACAAATAACCGACACCCAAAACCAGGCTGCTGAGACCTGTGCGGAGGGTGGTTTTCATGGAGCCGGTTTTGGTGCGCTGCACAAGCTCGGTCTTCCGCTTGTCAATCTCCTGTTGCCGTTCTTGCTTGAATTGGTTGAATTGAGAATCCAAAACGGCCGGGTTCGATCGCGCCTGTTCCAGTTGCTGCACCACTTGCGGCGGCACTTGACCGCTCTTGATCAACCGATCGAGTTCTTGGGGATTTTTCAGCAGGGTTTTCAGCCGATCGCGAAATTGCTCCGCCGGTTCTCCTAGCTGATCCAGGGCGGCCTTGGCTTGAGCTTCGATGTTTTCCACTTCCTTGGCGCTGGCCTTGTTCACGCCGTTGATGTAAATCGGTGATAGCACCAGGAACAACACACCCAAGGCGCTCGACAAAATCAAAACCCAAAGCCGAGGATTCATCAGCGATGTTTTCTTGGCGGAGGGCAAGCCCGATCGGGAATTCATCCACAGCCCCGCAAACAGGAAGCAAATTCCAACCATGGGCACAATGCCACGGCCCACAATTTCAGAAATGGTGTTGAGCAACCATTGAGGATTTTGCAAATCCGGCGGGAAGATCAGAATTAAATAGTCCAGCAGCGAGGAAATGACCAACACGGTTCCAACCACAATGGCAATCAGGGCGGCCAAGGGGGGCGAGGGGCGTTTACCAGCTTTCGTCATAGTCTTAAACTCTCAAACTCTCGGGTTGCGCAGAACGTCTGGATCGGAATGGTCAAGAAGGGCCAAAAAGGGCTAAAACAAGGGTCAAAAGATTGAGGTTCGCATCGAAATGTTGAGTCGAAATATTGGGTCGAACCGAAGGCGAACTTAAGCCGATCGACGGCGGCGCGGGGCAGGACGACCACCCGATCCCCCCAGCCCTAACCAGGCGATCGCCAGGTAGGCCACCGATAGGGCAATGCCGCTGGTTCCTGTTTGCACGCCCAACCGCAGGGCTGTGGTTCTGGCGCGGGTTTCTAGCTCCTGCCGCCGCGATCGAATGCGGGCCAGCAATTGCAGGGGAAAATCATTCACCCGCTGGCGAATCACCGTTTCCAAGTCAGCCGGATTTGCCTTCAGCCGCCGCATGAACTCCTTCTGGCGTTCATCAAACTGCGGGCTGTTAATAAATTCATTAAACCGAGCATCGTCTTGCAGCAAAAACTGCATCTGCTCCCGAAAAACCTGTTGCTGGCGCTGCAAACTGTTTTTAAATTCGGGTGTATCAATTTGTTTTTCGGCTTCCCGCGATTGGCGGGTAATGGCGGCGAGGGTGGATTGGGCTTCGGCCCGCACAGACAGCAGGTGCGTGGGGGCCATCACCAAAAACAACAGTCCCATCAGCGCCGAAAATGCCAGGGTCGCAACACCCACACCCCTACGCCAAGACCGGCTGACACCGGATTTGATTTCAATCCAGAAGCCCCAAAACAGGAGGCTGACACCCATGGCTGGCACGATGCCCCGATCGATCAATTGGCGGGTGGTGTCAATCACCCAGCCTCGGTTGGCAAAATCGAATGGAACGGCAACGGAAAGGAAATCAATTAATCCAAGGGCGATCGCCACTGCGCCCCCGATTTGCAGCACAACGGCCGCTATGGGGGCGGAAGTCTGGGAGGAATGTGTACTAGTCGTCATGGAGCGTCCTTAGGAAGCGCTGTTACAGAAGGGGATTACAAGAGCCGGCAGCCAAATCAGGAGGCGATCGAACCGGCTACCATTGCGCCAGGCCAACGGGCGATCGCAATGGGTTGCGAGCCACGATTGAGATCAAAAATTGCAGCCAATGTTTGTGGTCAAAATTTGAAGTCAGCGTTTCATGGCTTTTCCCGTGCCCTATTGTTTCAGCAACTTAGGATAATCGCCCGCTGATTTCGATGAAATTTTACACTTCCAATTTTGGCTCCCAATTTTGGCTTCGAACTTTGATGGATCTTAATTTTGGTAGATCTTGGGCGTGTCTTTCGATTAGCTGTTATTGAATTTCCGATCAATCGGTTAGGCTAGGGGAGTTGACCGGGCCGGGTGGCGGCCCGGGTCTTTAGCATTTTTCGATCATGACCTCAGCGTTCCCAGATCCTGCCAGTGGGGCAACGGATGCGGCTTCCGGAGCCGATGCCCGATCGGAGTCGGCGAATTCGTCTAGTCCATCATTCCCATTTCCTGCTGAATCGCTTCCGGCCCAACTGCCAACGGTGGAAATTTGGCCCGATCGCCCTGAGCTAATTGAGCGAGCGGTGGAAGTGGTTTTGAGTCAAATTGACCATGCCTTGAAGCGATCGGGCCGTTGCACCATGGCTCTGGCCGGCGGCAGCACCCCTAAGCCACTTTATGAGCAGTTGGCTCAAGCGGATTTGGATTGGTCAAAGCTCTTTATCTTTTGGGGAGATGAGCGCTATGTGCCGCCCACCAGCCCAGACAGTAACCAGCGAATGGCCCGGGAGGCTTGGCTCGATCGGGTGCCCATTCCCGCCGCCAACTGTTGGCCCATGCCCACCGACGGAGCCAGCCCAGCGGAGGATGCGGCGCGGTATGAGGCTCAATTGCGGGCCCTGTTTTGCGACCAGTGGGGGCTAGCGGAAGACTTTCCCAGCCTGGATCTGGTGTTGCTGGGTTTGGGAGATGATGGACATACGGCTTCCTTGTTTCCCAACACCGCTGCCTTGGCCGTGCGCGATCGGTGGGTGACGGTAGGCAATCGGGGTGACGATCCCCGCATTACCCTGACTGTGCCGGTGTTGAACCAGGCAAGCTGTACGATTTTCTTGGTCTCGGGGGAAAGCAAGCAACCCGCGATCGCCCAGGTGTTTGCACCTTGTGACGATCCCACCTTGGCGGCTTTGCTAGACCAAACCTATCCAGCTCGATTGGTGCGCCCGGTGTCGGGGGAACTGTGGTGGCTGTTTGATCAATCGGCTGGAGAGCGACTGGAGTTCTAGGCGCTGGCTGATCGGTTAATCAGCGGTCAAGCCCGGCGGCCTGGAGTCCGAAATTATCCGAACTTGTCCGAAATTGACTGAACGACTGAACGACTGAATTTTGGTTCCTCTGCTCCTTTGCAAGCGCCCAGGCGCGATCGGCTCCATGGTTAATTGTCCTAATTGCAATCACGCAAACCCAGACGATGCAGTAACTTGTGAAGCCTGCTTCACGGCCCTTCCCACCCTGCAAAGCTGTCCCCGTTGCGGTGCGCCGGTTCTGAGTGATGCCAACTTCTGTGGGCAATGTGGTCACAATCTTCAGGCGGCTCCCTCGATCGCGCCCTTGCCGGCCCCCAGCCCCGTGGCGGCTCCGCCTCCCTTGCCAGCGCCGCCTGCGCACCCCGACAGTGACGAAGAGATCACCGATCTCACACAGCCGATCGGGGCATCGCTGTTTCCAGTCAGTCCCGAAATCGAGCCGATCGGGTCTTTGGGCGATCCCGCCGAGCCGCCCACGGCCTTGATGGGAGCCACCCCAGAAGCAGCGCCCATTCCGGGAGCCGTGACGCAATTGCAGCGGACGATCGCCCGATTGGTGCATGTTCATAGCGGCGCGGTTGTGATGTTACCGGAGCAGATCAGTCTCATCCATTTGGGCAAACCCAACGATCGCGTACCGCCGGACATTGATGTTTCAGGATTTCCCCACGCGGAAGTGGTGTCTCGGATCCATGCGGACATTCGAGTGGAGGGCGATGCCCATTATTTGGAGGATACGGGCAGCGCTAATGGAACCTATGTCAACGGGTTGTTTTTGGCTCCGGGCAATCGGCATCGGCTGCGGCCGGGTGATCGCATTGCCTTAGGCAAGCATGATCTGGTGTCGTTTTGGTTCCAACTGGGCAGTTAAGCCTGCGATTAATCTTTTAATCTTTCTCGGTTGGCCCTACAAATTGCCTAGGATTTGCCTAGCATTTGCTGAGTATTCATCAGTATTCAGTTGAATTGGCTGTCGCAAGTTGCTTGAATGAAATGGCTGTAATCGGTAGTTACCATGAGCATCAATGTTGTCAATCTGGTGGGCCGCGCTGGCAGTGATCCCGATGTGCGCTATTTCGAGTCTGGATCGGTGAAATGTCGCTTGACCCTGGCGGTGAACCGCCCTTCACGCAATCGCGATGATGGGCCCGATTGGTTCAATTTGGAAATTTGGGGCAAAACCGCTGAGGTGGCCGCCAACTATGTGCGCAAGGGCAAGGAAATTGCAGTGCAAGGCAGCCTCAAAATTGATACCTGGACCGATCGCCAGTCTGGGGCCCAGCGGACTAGTCCCGTGGTGGTGGTGCGAGATTTGCAGCTTTTGGGTTCCAAGCGGGATGCCAGTGAAGGGGGCGGCAATGGTGGCGGCTATAGCGACTACGACGAATTTTGATCTGCAAATTAGTTTTTGCAAATTAATGGGGAATTGACCTGAAATTGGTCTGGGATGGATCTGAAGCATTAGCCATAAGCAGCGATTGACTAACATGCAATTCGGCGCTGCGACTGCTGATTAAGAAGGCTGTTTGAAACTTCAAATCTGACTATCCAAAATCGATCCTTTACTAACTCCAACAGTCAAAAAAGACAAGGGGCTTAAGCCCCTTGCCCCTCACGATCGCCCAATCAGAACATCAAGATTGAAGGTAATTTAAGGCAATTTGATGATGTGGCTTCGGCTCCCTTTCCTGAGGGTTGCTGGCCTTGGGTTTGACATCGCAAAATTTGACATCGCAAAAGACCTTGCCAGCGGCCCCTGAACAGGCGCTCGAAACCAGCGCTCGAAACCAGTAATCTGAACAACGCTAAAACCCGTTAGGGCGCGTGATGGCTTGGTGGGTGAATTCCGTACCTTGTCGGCGGTTCCGACCGATGCAACACTTGAGAGCAATTAGCCGCCCTTGATGGTGCTGGTCGCGTGACGGATCGCTGTGCGGCAAAGAGCGCTATCCTGGGCGATCGCGCTTCTTTCACCCTGCATTTTCCCTTCAACCCCATGCAAGCTCGCCGAATTGCCCGTGAACTGGCTCTCCTCAGCATTAGCCAGCTCCCCAATAAACCTGAAAAACTCCAAGACCGTGATCTAAAAGATCTGTTGCAAGCGGCCGTGCGTACCCTGATGGCTGAGGTGCGGGAAACCCTGGAGATGGCCAGCGCAGAATTGCAACGGGGCAATGAGCGTTTGCTCAAAACGGAACTGTTGCGGGAGGAAATTCGGGCCAGCGATGCTCAGCGATCGGTGGCCATGGTGAAGGAGGCGATCGAGTTTACTCAGTCAGCAATCAATCGCTTGGGCATGGCTGTTGAACTGCCAGAGATGCTGCAAGCGGCGGGACAACTGAACGTGCAAGATTACGCTCTGGATTTGGTGACAAAGGTGGCTCGCTACCAGGCGGAGATTGACCAAACCTTGACGGACAGCATGGTGGATTGGCAATTAAGCCGATTGGCACGGATCGATCGGGATATTTTGCGCATGGCGATCGCGGAAATTTGTTATCTGAAAACGCCACCGCAAGTGGCGGTTAACGAAGCAGTGGAGCTGGCCAAGCGCTACAGTGAGGCCGACAGCTACCGATTCATTAACGGTGTGTTGCGCCGGGCGATCGACCAAATGAAGGCCACCCGTGCCTAGGGGCCGCGCTACTCTGTCTTTAACTTTTTGTTTCCTGGCTCCTTTGCCTTCCTGTCACTGCTAAGGTCGCGATCGATGGTTTTTAACTGGTTCCAACGTCAGTTTTCCCAAGAGAAGTTTTACGTTGAGTTTGACTCCGACAAGCCCACGGATGCCCAGCCCACGGAAACAGCCCCGGAAACGACCCCCACGGCTCCAGAAGGGGAAGCGGAACCCGACCCTGAGCCTCAGTCCGAGCCAGAACCGGAGCCGGTCGCGGTTGAGGCGCTGACGGTGGAGTTGACCCCGGAGCCGGAACTGGAACCGATCGCTGCTTTGGAATCGGAGCCAGAACCGGAGCCGGAACCGGAGCCAGAACCGGAGCCGGAGTTGATCGCCCCAGAGTTGATCGCCCCAGAGCCAGAAGTAACCGAACCAGAATTACCAGAACCAACCGAGCCAGAATCAACACCGGAGCCGGAACCGATCGCCGCACCGGTTGCGCCCGTGGCCGCTCCCCCGTTGGTGGCTGAAGCGCCGGAACCCGCCCCAGAGCCGGAACCAGTGATAACGGCTCCTTCCAACGCGGATGAGTTGTTGCAGTGGGCCAAAGCGGCTTACCAAAACCTTCAGCAACCGCCAGTTACCCCAGAGCCGGAACCGGAACCCGTTGAGCCAACGGAGCCGATCGCGGCAGCTAGCCCCACCCTTCCGGAGTCGGCTTCCTTGCTGGAGCGGGCCGAGGCCGATCGCGCGGAACGGCTGGAACGGGTCAAGGCCGAGGCGATTGTGGAACCGGAACCGGAGCCGGAACCCGTGGCCGAAGCGGAACCGGCAACCCTGCCACCGGGGGCGATCGTTTTTGATGAAAACTTCCTGTGGTCGGCGGAAATTTTGGCGGCCCAGGGTCGTCGCCCGGAAGATATTTCCGCTGAGGAAATTGAGTGGCTCACTCGTTTGCGCCAAGGGCTAGACAAAACCCGCCGCGGCCTGGTGAATCAGCTTAAGTCCTTGGTTGGTCAGGGGCCGCTGAATGCGGATGCGGTTGAAGAAATCGAAGCCCTGCTGCTCCAGGCCGATGCGGGCGTGGAAGCGACGGATGCGATCATTGGCGCTTTGCAAGACAAGGTGCGCGAAGAAGCCCTGCCCCCCGAAGCGGCGATCGCCTATTTGAAACAGATTTTGCGGGATTTGCTCGATCGCCCCATCCGCGAGGCGGGCGCAGATACCTTGCCCCTATTGGCTCCCGAAAAAGGCAAGCTGAATATTTGGCTGATCGTGGGTGTGAATGGGGCAGGCAAAACCACCACGATCGGGAAGTTGGCCCGCCTGGGCAGCAAGTCCGGTTACCGCTGTCTGATTGCGGCGGGGGACACCTTCCGGGCCGCCGCCGTGGAGCAGGTGAAAGTTTGGGGCGATCGAGCCGGTGTGGAAACGATCGCTAACCCCGGCAAAAATACCGACCCTGCCGCCGTGGTTTTCGATGCAATTACCGCCGCCACTGCCCGCGAAACGGAATTGCTGTTGGTGGACACCGCTGGCCGTCTGCAAAACAAAAAGAATTTGATGGATGAGCTGGCTAAAATTCGCCGGATCATCGACAAGCAGGCCCCCGGCGCGATCGTGGAGTCGCTGTTGGTTTTGGATGCCACCCAAGGACAAAACGGCCTTCAGCAAGCTAAGGTCTTTGCAGAAGCCGCTAAACTGAGCGGCGTAGTCCTCACTAAACTCGACAGCACCGCTAAGGGGGGGATTGCCCTGGCGATCGCCCAGCAGCTCAATCTCCCCATCCGGTTCATTGGTGCGGGGGAAAGCATTGAAGCGCTGCGCCCCTTCTCTAGCTACGAATTTGTGGAGGCGCTGCTCAACGGTTAGGCGATGGTTAGTCAACGGGTAGTTCGTGGCAATTGGGGGGGTGGGATTGACCAACAAAACCCAACACCCGATCGAACAGTCCTACTGACAAGCCCTCTCTGAATTCTGTTGTTTTGTTGGCAGTCCAGTGATTTGGCGCTACCATAGCTAACTCAAAACTGGGCGCTCTGGCACGATCGCTCATCGATCCTTGAAATGTCCGCTGCCCCTGCCCCTCACACCTCATCGCAACCTCCTGACCCGGCTGATCTGTTAGCGGCGGGCGACAATACCCCTGTCTTTGCCCTAAAGGAACTGGTTGCCCGCCTCAACCGCGAACAATACAAAGTCCAAGACCTGCTCAGCTCCCTGGGGTTTGCCCTCCGGAGCTTCAAAAATCTGAATCAGTTTCTGGAACTGATTCCCTTGATTGCCACCCGAGTTGCCGATGCGGACGGCGGGGCTTTGGTGCTGTTTCGGCCCAATGGGCAAGTGCGCCTAGAACAGTTGCACTGTCAGGAGTTAGGGGATCACCGATGTCAGGTGCGGCCCATCCGGCGGGCCCTGGAGTTGGCCACACGCAAGGTGACAGGGGTGCTGACGGCCAATGCCACCAAGGATCACAAGGTGGAATTTGATCCCGGCGCGATCGCCCTGTTAGATCAAACCGTGGCCGATTCCTTGGGAGCCGGTGTGCGGGTTTTTGGGGCATCCATTTTGGTGAACGAGGTGGAGCGGGGCCGGCTCTATGCCTTCTGTTGTGCGCCGGATTTTGCCTGGACTTCCAAGCGCCAAAAACTGGTGCGATTGGTGGCGGATCAAACGGCCGTGGCGATCGACAATGCCGACTTAACCGTTGAGCTGCGGAAAAAGGAACGGCTCGATCGGGAATTGGAAATTGGGGCCGAAATTCAACTGCGGTTGCTGCCGCGCCAATATCCCAAAATCCAAGGTGTTGATCTGGCGGCCCGTTGCGAAACGGCCGATCGGGTGGGTGGCGATTATTACGACTTCATCCCCGTTTGTCGCAATGGCTCCCCCAGCCTGAGCCGCAACGCCCAAACAAAACTCGGCGGCACGGAAACCACCCCCTGGAGCATCGCGATCGGGGATGTGATGGGTAAAGGTGTGCCTGCTGGCCTGATCATGACCATGACCCGGGGTATGTTGCGGGCTGAGGTGCTGAACGGCCATTCCCCCGCACGAATTTTGCACCATCTGAATCGGGTGATGTATGCGGACTTGGAAAATTCCCACCGGTTCGTCACCCTGTTTTATTCGGAATATGACCCGAAAACGCGCATCCTGTCCTACAGCAACGCGGCCCATAACCCACCGCTGCTTTGGCAATCGCGATCGGATCAAATCGTGGCTCTGGACACGGAAGGCATGTTGATTGGTCTAGATGCCAACAGTGAATTCAACGATGCCCAAATTCAGCTTTATCCGGGCGACACGATCATGTTTTTCACCGATGGCTTCACCGATGCGGCTGATCCCCGTGGCCAACGGTTTGAGGAAGATCGCCTGCGGGATGGGTTTTATTGGGCTTGCCACAACTACGACAACGCCCAAGGAATTCTGAATCACTTGTTTGATCGGGTGCAGGAGTTCATCGGTTCCGAAAATCGTAATTCCGATGACATGACCGGCATTGTTCTGCGCATTACCCAGGAGCCGCAACTACCAGATTTACCGCGATCGACCGCCATGCAGTTAGCCTGAGGCAAGATTCAGGAGTATTTTGGAGAATTAATCAACTTTGCTGAAGATCAGCGAGTATTTCCCAGGCAGATTGCCCACTGGGTTTGCAGGTCAGGCTCCCCAGCCAGAACTCCTGACGATTGACCAAATCGGTTGAATTTTCTCGCAAACTGGTTACTGTGGAATCACTCAACCCGAGGGGGGTGCCCTGAAGGATCGTTGTCGCAGAGGTAGTGATTATGCGTCATCCCATGGATTATGAAACGTCTTCCCAACCGCCCGTTAATTCCACTGGGCGACGGCGCTGGCTGCGGTTCGATCGACGATCGAGCTGGGTCAGCACCTTGCTTTGGGCTGTGATTGGCTGCTTAGTGGTGTTCCTGTTGGGCAGCTTGGCCCAAGGGGCGATGGCCGGCGGCCCCAGCCTGGCCCATCCCACCCTTTTTGCGGCTCAGTTTGAAACTCCCGATTTCATGGGGCAAATCCAGCGATTTTGGTCTCATTTTGTGCAAACGGGGCAAATTTGGGCCCTGTTGATCGGTCTCGTGTTGGGATACATCATTCGCCAAGCCACCACCTACGGCTAAGGAAGATGGCGCTTCGATGGCGGGCAGCAAGCTTTGGATTGTCGTCGCAATAAGCACATTTCCTTAACGTTGGCATGGGATACTGATTGCCGTTCCTGATTGCCACTTTTGACTGTCGTGAGCGGCGGTCGATCCTTTGCCCACCATGAGCAATTCCAGCCAAACCCAAACCTGGAGTCAACGTTTTGAAAGCGCGTTGCATCCGGCGATCGCCCGTTTTAATGCCAGTATCGGGTTTGATATTGAACTAATTGAATATGACTTGACCGGTTCCCAGGCCCACGCCCGGATGTTGGGTCACCAGGGGATTATTGCCCCCGAGGAAGCCGAGCAAATTGTGGCGGGTTTAGAGCAAATTCGCCAGGAATATCGCGCCGGTCAGTTCAACCCGGGTGTGGAAGCGGAGGATGTCCACTTTGCGGTGGAACGACGGCTCACGGAACTGATTGGCGATGCGGGCAAAAAGCTGCACACGGCTCGATCTCGCAATGATCAGGTGGGAACCGATACGCGCCTGTATTTGCGAAACCAGATTGACCAAATTCGCCAGCAATTGCTTGATTTCCAAGGGGCCCTGCTGACTTTGGCGGAAACCTATGTGGAAACGCCGATTCCGGGCTATACCCATCTGCAACGGGCCCAACCGGTGAGCCTCGCCCATCACCTGCTGGCCTATGTGGAAATGACGGCTCGCGACTGGGAACGGTTGGGCGAAATTCGCCGCCGCACCAATCTTTGTCCTCTGGGAAGCGGGGCCCTGGCAGGCACAACGTTCCCGATCGACCGCCACTACACCGCCCAACTGCTGGGGTTCGATCGCCCCTACGCCAACAGCCTTGATGGGGTGAGCGATCGGGACTTTGCCGTGGAGTTCCTCTGCGCCGCCAGCCTGATCATGGTTCACCTGTCACGCCTCTCCGAGGAAGTGATCCTCTGGTGTTCTGAAGAATTTGGGTTTGTGAAACTGGGCGACACCTGCTCTACCGGTTCCAGCATCATGCCCCAAAAGAAAAACCCTGACGTGCCGGAGTTGGTGCGCGGCAAAACCGGGCGCGTGTTTGGCCATCTCCAAGCCCTGTTGGTGCTGATGAAGGGCTTGCCCCTGGCTTACAACAAAGACCTGCAAGAGGATAAGGAAGCGCTCTTTGACACGGTGAAGACAGTTCAAGGCTGCTTGGAAGCCATGACCATTCTGTTCTCCGAAGGATTGAGCTTCCGCACGGCTCGGTTGGAAGCGGCCGTCAGCGAAGATTTCTCGAATGCGACGGATGTGGCTGATTACTTGGCCGCCAAGGGCGTACCCTTCCGGGAAGCTTACAACCTGGTGGGCAAGGTGGTGCGCACCTGTTTGGAGGCGGGCAAGCTGCTGAAGGATCTGACCCTCGAAGAATGGCAGGCGCTGCACCCGGCGTTTGAGGCTGATATCTATGGGGCGATCGCGCCTCAGCAGGTGATTGCCGCCCGCAATAGCTTTGGGGGAACGGGGTTTGCGCAGGTGCGAGAGGCCTTGGCCGCCGCCCGCGATCGACATCAGACCGCGATCGCTGCTCCACAGGGTTAATCAAGGGTTCATTAAGGGTTAATCAAGGGCTAGGGCAGGTATTTCTGCACCACAGTCCAACCGGTTCCCAATACCCACAGCAGGGCCAAGCACAAAACTAAATTGGTGCGCCAATGGAGCGATCGGGCCCAAGGGCGCTCGATCGCAATCCGACTCGCGCTCCAAGCCGACAAGCCGACAAGCCCCACCACGGTCAATCCCGCCAGCAGGTGGGGCGAGTGGCCCAAGCTGCCAAAATGCCCCAACGTGCCGACAATTCCCACCCCCAGCAACAGCAACACCAACGCCACCAACCCAATGCCCAGGGTGATGTGCAGCGGCCGCAGCCAGCTTGGAAGGGTTGTTGCCATAGTCGTTGCCATAGCTAAGGCGCGATCGCTAGACCTTAAGCGATCGCGCCTCAACACCACTCCCGTCACACCCAGCAAACTATAGGCCGTCAGCGTCAGGCCCATTGACCATGCGGCAATTCGCCACAGCCACAAAAAATCCGGCAGGTTCAAATCAATTCGCTCAAGTTGCTCAAAACTGAAGTGACAAGATGAGATGAAGCACCCGATGAATTAACAATCAGTTAACAAAATGTCACAGCATTTCTTAACCATCGGAGATCCATAACAGCGCTTCCATCGAGCCTAACATCTACGCTGCCTGTCTCGCGCTGCTCATCTAGTGCCATGGCCTCAGAACTCAGCACCACCTTCAGCGTCGTATCCATCACACCCAGCCCAATCCGAGCTGTCCCCCCTGACCGCCTCATTACTCCTCTGGGCGGTCTTTGGACCAGCAACTAATGGGTCACTAGGCCCCAACCGAAACGGCCGGTTCCGGATCTGAACGGGTTTCGGTTTCCCGATTAACGGTTTCATTCGCACGATCGGGCGAGTCAACTAGACTCTCCATGTCTTCCTCAAAAGACAATTCCGAACAGGGAATTCGATCAGAAAGAATTGAGCTAGCCATCATGCCCGTGTGAATTTCCAGTTGTGCTTCTGGCAGCGCTTCAAAAACCAAGCGTTGTCCCGGAAAAACCACCCGTTCAAAATACCAATTCGCAATGTTCGTGATCCGAGCAACTTGAATCTTGCTCGTGGCATTGACGTAGCAGCAAAGGAGCTTTTGCCGATCGTCATTGGGAATGGGATCGATAATTTGTGCCATGGTTGCAGGGATAGGAGCCAAGGGTAGATCAAGGGAATAGAACGATTTTGCTACGCTAACACCCCCTTTGCCGACAAGCTGTAAACCCGATTACCAACGAGCGGCTTTTCAATTTTCGAATCTTTAAGAAAATCTAACGAACATCAATTTTCCAAATCAAGATCCTGACAAGACTCGACCAAGGCTCGATTAAGGATCAACCAAATCTCAACTAAAACGGGTCTCAATTGAGCTGAAAGTGGCGGCTCAATAGCAATCTCCCACAACCCAAGCTCTATTGGGTACAGGTCTTGAAAAGAACCTAATTTTTCTGAAAAATTCAAATAAAATCTCCCTCAAACTTCCTTGAATTTCTTGTGAAGTTCTCTGCAAATTCTATGAATTTGATCAACTCTTACCAATTGGTTCAATTGCCAGTTGATCTATTCTTTCATGCTAGCTCAAGGCTCCCGAAATCGTGGGAGCTTGACGATTCAAGGTGTGGAATCGTCACCATTTGCTAACGGACAAGACCCACCTGCTACGATCTGGAGACTCCAGGGACGACTCTTGCGGGCCCAATTTTTGAAGAAAATTAGCCTGAAATGGTGGCTCGGGTGAAATCCGGCCAAGGTCTGATGCTATCGTTAACTTATATGAACAAGCCTTAATGATCCGTTGCGACAGTTAGGGAAGTGGATGATGGCCGATCGCATTTTGTACGTCCGACTGCCCTGTAACCCCATCTTCCCGATCGGGGTGGTTTATCTCGCTGACCACGTACACAAGCAGTTTCCCGCGATCGAGCAGCGGCTCTTTGACCTGGGAACCGTGCCGCCCTTGGACTTCAAAGCGGCCCTTGATGCGGAAATCGATGCCTTCCGGCCCACCCTGCTGGTTTTTTCCTGGCGCGACATTCAGATCTATGCACCCGTGGGCGGCCGTGGTGGCAATCCGCTGCAAAATGCCTTCGAGTTTTATTACGCCAAAAACCCCTTAATCAAGCTTCGGGGAGCCTTGGGCGGTTTGCGGGTCACCAGCGCCTACTATGCGGAACTTTGGCGCAATCAGGGCCTCATTCGGCGGGGACTGCGCCGGGCCCGACGCTACAATTCCAGCGCCCGGGCAGTGGTGGGCGGCGGGGCCGTCAGTGTGTTTTATGAACAGTTGCAGCGGTCGCTTCCCAAGGGCACGATCGTCTCCGTTGGGGAAGGGGAAACCCTGCTGGAAAAACTGCTGCGAGGCGAGTCCTTAGACCAGGAACGCTGTTACATTGCCGGGGAAACGAAGCCCCGTGTGGGCCTGGTGCATGAACCACCTGCGCCCTTGGAAAAAACCGCCTGTAACTACGCCTACATTCAAACAATCTGGCCTGCCTTTAGCTACTATTTCCGCGATCGGGACTTTTATATCGGTGTGCAAACCAAGCGCGGTTGCCCCCATAACTGCTGCTATTGCGTCTATACCGTCATTGAGGGTAAGCAAGTTCGGATTAATCCGGCCGTTGAAGTGGTTGCAGAAATGCAGCAGCTTTATCAATTGGGTGTTCGCAACTTTTGGTTCACCGATGCCCAATTTATCCCGGCTCGGCGCTTCATTGAAGATGCCAAGGAATTGCTCAGAAATGTCCTGGCGGCTGGCATGACGGATATTCATTGGGCTGCCTATATTCGCGCCGACAACCTCGATCCAGAACTCTGTGATCTGATGGTGAAAACGGGCATGAACTATTTTGAAATTGGGATTACTAGTGGATCTCAAGAACTGGTGCGCAAAATGCGAATGGGCTATAACTTGCGCACGGTTCTGCAAAATTGTCGTGACCTAAAAGCGGCTGGTTTTGAGGATGTGGTTTCGGTTAATTACTCCTTCAATGTGATTGATGAAACCTATGAAACCATTCGCCAAACCATCGCCTATCATCGGGCCCTGGAGGAAGTTTTTGGGGCTGACAAGGTGGAGCCAGCAATTTTCTTCATTGGTTTGCAACCCCATACTCACCTGGAAGAATATGCCCTCAAGAAGGAAATTCTGAAACCCGGTTATGACCCCATGAGCCTGATGCCTTGGACGGCGCGGAAGCTGCTCTGGAATCCGGAACCGTTGGGGTCGTTTTTTGGGGAAGTGTGCCTGGAAGCTTGGCGCAGCAACAGCAATGATTTCGGCCGGGAAGTGATGCGAATTTTGGAGCGTCGGTTGGGCCGCAGCTCTTTGGAGGCGGCCCTTTCGGCCCCGATCGCCCCAAAAACCCAGAGCCGCGAGCTGATCAAAACGCCCTAGGGATGTTTGAGCGGTTGCTTTTCCACTTCACCCCCCCGAGCCATGGAGCCTTCAACCCCCGAGCCGATCGCCCTGCGTCCTTTGGCCCCCTATGAAGATCGGTTGCTGTCGGCGTTGGCTTTTTTCCGAACCCAACGCAGCCGCAACAATCAAGCTCATCACTGCTTGTCGATGTATTTGCGACAGTCGGAAGGGCGAATTATGGCCGAAGTGGGGTTCTATGCCCGGGCGATCGGTCAAGATCCTGGGGCCTTACTGGAACTGATTTACACCAATCCCGATCGGGCAGAATCCCTGATTGCGGAGTGGTCTGGGTCTCAAATTTCTCAGGTTTTTGAGCCTGAGTTGTCAACCCAATTGGAATCGGAAATTGGGTTACCGGAAATCGGGCGATCGGGAATCGAACCTGAGACCGCACCATAATTGCCCCATCAATTGCACCATCGCGATCACCATTGAGGCGGCCAAGAAGGCGATCGAAATTGACGGCGAAATTGACCGCGATCGCCCATGAACAGAATTGAGCCTTATTGAGCCTTGCCTCGGTTTAATTGACCGTAGGCTGAGGCTTCTCGGGCGATCGCTCCGGGTTTTCCTTGGGGGTCACCGCCGAATCAAAAGAATCGTTGGTGAAGTAAACATGGCCCAAGGGGCGGCCTTGATAGGAGCGTTTAGTAAATCGCCATCCGGGAAAAAGTTGCAGCTTCAAAAATCCAGAAGTGAATCCTCGGGTGCTGGCAATGTCCATCACCGGGCCACCATTGGCACCGAAGGGCACTCCTTGCAACACCACTGAATTAAATCGACGGCTGAGACGGAGGGAATATTGCAGCCCTAAATCACGTTTGGCTACTCGCACAGAGAAGCCATTGCTATCAATGCTGCGTCCACAAATGCCTGTGAAATTGAAGTTAACCAGCAACGGATCAACCACTACGGGGTAGTTTCCACTTTCGGCCCAGCAAAGCCGCTGATTAGACACTTGCTCCAAAACCAAGAGCTTAAAAGAATCCGTGCCGAGGGGCTGTGCAATCGCAATGAAGCGTGTTTGATCAACTTCCTGTTGATCAAACATAGTGGATTTAGGCGTTTCTGGGGTGGGTATTGCGGCCCATGATCCCATTGCTCCCATTGTTCCCAAACCAAGACCCAAAGCCAGTGAGAGGATCCCTAGCCCAGGGTTGCTAAGGGAGTAGTTCCGAGAATTTGGAGCCATAGGATTGTCCTTGGATTGACCAATCATCAACGACCAGTGCAAACAGTCATTAAGCAGAGTAGGGTTAGCCGGAATGCTCAGCGGGCGATCGGGAAAAGTGCAAACAAACGCTTAGAGATGGTCTTGGAGAATGCTGAAGAAGCTGGTTGCGATTGGATTCGTTCCGAGGGATGGCGATCAATGGCTCAAGAATGGCTAAATCAGGAGCAGCTCAACGGGCGATCGAGAGATTACATCAGGAGATTACAGAGAAGGATAGGGACTATTGAAAAAGTTCCTATCCTCACTGTAATGTCCATCAAAAAGTAATGCCCATCAAAAATCAAACCGTAGCAATCAAGCAGCAAGATCAAGCAGCAAGATCAAGCATGAGGCATCAAGAATCAAGCAATCACAAAGCTTGAATGAAGCACTCAATTCAGACCTGATTTAGGCAGCTAGGGCCTGCTCGATCGCGCCGATCAATTCAGCCGAATCCGGGGCGATGCGGCTGGGGAAACGACCCAGAATTTCGCCATTTTTACCAATCAGAAACTTTTCAAAGTTCCAGGCCACATCCCCAGTCGGCTCGGCTTCCGAGGTCAGGCGGGCATAGAGCGGGTGTTGCTCGGCTCCCTTGGCATGTACCTTGTCAAACAGCTCAAAAGTCACGCTATAGCGCGTTGAGCAGAAGGTCTTAATTTGGTCGTTGGTTCCGGGTTCTTGGGAACCAAAATCGTTGCAAGGAAAGGCCAAAATCCGCAGACCTTGGGCACTATATTTTTCATGTAAGGCCTGAAGGCCTTGATATTGCGGCGTGTAGCCACAATAGGAAGCCACGTTCACAATCAAAAGCACCTGCCCTTGATAGCTGCTGAGGGCACGGTCTTCGCCGTCAATGGTTTTGACTGAGAGATCGGTGATGGTTGCCATGATGAGTGTGCTTGTCGTGTCGCCGGTGATGGTTGTCTAGGATAGCGGTTTGGGATGGAAATGATCCCGGGGGTGACCCTTCGGGGGGCTAGCCCAACCCTTGCACAATTTTGAGCGCTTCGGTCACGTGGCCCTTGGCATTCAACAGATCGTTGAACTGGTGGCGCACGATGCCCGCTTTGTCGATGACGTAGGTAACCCGGCCCGGAACCACAAACAGCGTGTTTGGGACACCGTAGGCCTTGCGCAGGGCCCCATCGCGATCGCTCACGAGGGCGAAGGGCAGACTATATTTTTCCGCGAACGTTTTGTGGGAATCCACGGAGTCGCTGCTCACGCCGATCACTGCTGCGCCGGCCCCTTGAAAGGCTTCGTAGCTATCGCGGAAAGCACAGGCTTCGATCGTGCAACCGGGCGTGTCGTCCTTGGGGTAAAAGTAGAGCACGACGGGTTGTTTACCCGCAAACTGACTCAGGGTAATGGTTTCGCCCGTTTGAGCTGGCAGGGAAAAATCCGGCGCGCGATCGCCCACTTGAATAGCCATAGGAACCTAAGGAAAGCATTGCGATTTGTGAACCATGGCTAATGCTACCGCAGGGCCCATGGCGGCTGGCCAATCGGCCCAAGGAAGCAGCGGGTGGCGGAGCAATTTTCAGGATTGCCTAAGGGAGGCCGTCCCCTTCTTCAAAGTCGGGCTGACTGGGGCGATCGGGCTGCCACCGCACCGGCCGCTGATTGAGGGGCACGCGGCCCGTTTCCGCTTCAACGGTGGCTCGATTGCGTGCGGGGTCAAAGTTTTGGGTCATTTCCGATCGCAAGGTTTGCACTCGGGTTTCCACCAGGCGCACTTCCGCTTGCAGTTGCCGTAATTCTGCCCGACGGGTGGCATAGAGCGGGATCCACTGCACCAGCGCCGCGATCGCAATGAGCGCCAACAGGCTGTTAACGGACAGCTTGAACAGGCTTTCCAGGGCGATCGACCGATAGGACGCAGACTTCGGCAGTTGCTTGGGACGCAACCTGGGTCGGCGTTGTACCGGTGGATCAGGACGGTGCTGGGGCTGGAAAGCGTTCATCAAAACCAGTGAGTGAGCGCAGTTAAGCAGAAATGGATAGTTGAGCTAGTGGGCTGCACCCTGATACACGATGTGATCCCCCAGCATGGTCTGGGTTTCAGGAAACCCAAATCCCCCAAGGTTCTAGCAATTTGCTTGTGATTCGGCAATGTGCTAGGGGCAGTAGGGAGGATTACCCCTCTCCGTAAAACTGGTGCAATGAGGGTGACTTTTTTAACGATGGCAGAACTGAAATTCGTGACCCTAAAAATCAGAGAAAATCAGCAACAATCGATCGTTGAGTCTGGCGGCTGCCCATAGTTAGTTCATCCAGAATGGGGTATGAGATCCGGATGAATTTCTAACGACTCATAAATCAATGAATTGAGTAATCAAACAGACTAATTAGACCAGCTCGTTAGCCAAACTATTAATCAATTCATTAATTGCCCTTGAATTGCATCACCCTTGAATGGTGCATGGTTTGCCTTGGAAGTAAGCCAGCCTACCGCAAGCCAATCTACTTTGAAGCCGATGCAAACCTATCTTGAAATCCTGAGTAACAGGCAATTGATCGGTTGAACGCGACATTTTCAGCAACATTTTTGCATCAATGTCTCTAAATGCCTCTAGAGGACTGTTGAATCCTGTTGAGATTCCTGGCTCTTTGGCATCAATGCAATTGCAACGCAATTAAAGCAAGCGAAAGTCTATGATCCTTAAGCTTTTGGAGGTGTTGTCAATCCTGCGGAAGGACTTGATCAAGATGATGTTTGGTGCTGGGAAAATCTTTTGAGAATTTCTGAGAAAGGCTTTGGGGGCTAATTCTTTGGGGGCTAATTGAAGAATGATTCAGAGGATTCAGATCTTGAGTTTGGGCATGGTTAATCATGATCAGCAGCAACAGCAGCGTTAGTTCAGAAAATTTCACTCGAATTTAAGTGGGTGATCTTCTTGAACAAACGCTGTGAAATCAAAAGACTTTGACGGAGTAACTAACCCTAAGCTGACAGCTTTAAAACCATCGGCTGGGAGTTGAGACTTTGGGTCAGAGCCTTCAGGATGTTACCGCTAAAATGCCCAAACACGGCATGAAGAGAGCACCCGCAGGGGTTAAGTCTTGGTTAATGGCGGATTGTCCGCAACCACCCCGCCTAGTCCTAGCACGCGATCGCCCCTGAAGCAAGGCGATCGGGCTGAATAATGAGTGGTTCCGTGTTGGGTGGGGTTAGTGGGGTATTATTCGGTACTCGCGCAGCCGTCGATTGATCGGCGATTTCTTGTTGATTGACCGCCAATTTGCAGTCGCCCAATCAGTACTTGCTTCGTGTGCTTGCGGGAATGCCCCTGATTCGTGATCATCCCGCGATCGGGTTGAGCACCGTCAAGCGCCATCAATCACCATCAAGCGCCATTAATCGCCATCAATCACCGCAAATTAGCCCGGTGTATCCTCAAAACCGTGCAGGAATGTGCCTGGGAAACCGCTGCCCGATCGCCCTGGGCCAATCCGGCCGACTTCCAGCCAATGGAGCGAGCAGCCTTTGGTAGACTGGACAGCATCTATCAACCCCAGCCATCAATTTGGCGGCTTGGGTCTCAGCTCCCTGCCCTAGCGCGGGGTCAACCAACACTTCAAAAGACACCTAGAGGCATCATTCCATGCAAGTTAATGATCTCGGCTTCATTGCCAGCATTCTGTTTGTGGCAATTCCTGCTGCCTTTTTGCTGATTCTTTACATCCAAACTGCCAGCCGCGAAAACAGCAAGGGCTAATTGGCCAAAGCTCGCTTGGGGCTAATCAACAGTTGAGTCGTGATCGTTTTCAACTCGCCAGTTCTGATCTGTTGCGATCGGGGGTGGCGCTGAGGCGGTGAGCAAGGAAAGTTTTTTAAAATCCGTTTGGGAGAGGGTCTGGCGCTGCCGGGCCCTTTCTTTATGGAGGTTGTTGGGTTGGTTGAGGGGCGGTTTGTGCGCGATCGGGATTGCCTGGGATTGCTGGTTGAGGGTCGATCGCCTGGTTGCGGAGTGGTTGGCGATGGCGGTTTGTGCGCGATCGGTGGGCGGGAAGGATGGGATGGGGATGGGATGATGCCATGCTCGATCGAGCAAATCCGATCGAGCAAATCTGATCAAGCAAATCCGTAAGCAAAAGCTGACTTATTGGCGCTGTTCGATCGCAAGTTCCCACTCCGGCTCTACACTAATGGTCTCTCGGATGGTCTCTCGCGTGGATCCAACTTATTCACGACGTAGTGATGACACAGGCGACAAGGCAATGGCAACCGGGCGATCGCGTCCCCCAGCCGATCGCCCGGCGATGAACCGTGACTGATGAGCCGCGACCGGTCGGCAACCCGGCCAACTGAGTAACCACCCCTTTTTTGTAGCGAATCAATCCGGCTGATGGATAACAAATTGATGCTGATGATTCCGGGGCCCACCCCGGTTCCGGAACCCGTGCTGCTGGCCCAGGCCAAACACCCGATCGGTCACCGGAGCGGCGACTTTGGCAAGATTATGGCCGAAGTGACCGAAAACCTGAAATGGCTGCACCAAACCCAAAATGATGTGCTGATCTTGGCTTCGAGCGGCACGGGGGCCATGGAAGCCGGCATCATCAACTTCCTGAGCGCGGGCGATCGCGTGTTGGTGGGCACAAATGGTAAGTTTGGCGAACGCTGGGCCGAGGTGGCCGAGGCCTATGGGCTAACGGTGGAAACCCTGACGGCGGATTGGGGCAAACCTTTGGATCCCCAAGCCTTTGCCGATCGCCTGAGTGCCGACAGCGACAAGAGCATCAAGGCGGTGATTGTCACCCACAGCGAAACCTCCACGGGGGTGATCAACGACCTGCAAGCGATCAACGGCCATGTGAAGGCTCATGGTGCGCTGATGATGGTGGATGCGGTCACCAGCTTGGGCGCAACCAGCGTCCCGATCGATGAGTGGGGCCTGGACGTGGTGGCTTCCGGCTCCCAAAAGGGCTACATGATTCCGCCCGGTTTGGGCTTTGTGGCCGTCAGTCCCAAGGCTTGGGAAGCTTACAAAACCGCAACCCTGCCCAAGTACTACTTGGATTTGGGCAAATATCGCAAGGATGCCGCCAAAAACAGCACGCCCTTCACGCCGCCCGTAAACCTGTTCTACGCGCTGCAAGAGGCCTTGCGGTTGATGAAGAAAGAAGGGCTGGACAACATTTTTGCGCGTCATGCTCGGTTGCGGGCCGCGACCCGGGCGGCCGTGGCGGCCCTGAATTTGCCGCTCTATGCACCCGATGATTGCGCCAGCCCGGCGATCACGGCGGTGATGCCCCAGTCCGTGGATGCGGAACAGGTGCGATCGGTGATGCGCAAGAAGTACGACATCGCCTTGGCCGGTGGTCAGGATGCGCTGAAGGGCAAGATCTTCCGCATTGGTCACTTGGGCTTTGTGAGCGATCGGGACGTGCTGACGGCGATCGCCGCTCTGGAAGCCACTTTGATTGAGTTGGGGGCTGAGGTGACCTCCGGCGCTGGGGTGGCAGCAGCGGCCAAGCATCTGATCGGCTAATTCCAGCGGGTTAGTGCAATTCTGGATTGGGGTGTACGGCCGTACACCCCTACAGGATTCGCGCCCCCAACGAGAAAATTCCTAAACCAAATTTCTACAGTAGTAGCGCGGCTGCCTTAACTCATGGGGTCAACGTTGCGGAGTCAATACAAAAACATGACGACTTCAGGGGTGAGAACGCGGCGATCGCGCAATTGGCATCGGCGGTTGGGGATGTTGTTGGCCGCCTGTGCCACAACGATCACAACGTTGCCCATGGCTGCTCGATCGTTGGCCCAAGAGACGGGTCAAACGATTCAGGCGATCGAGCCGCTGCTGCAACCCAATGCTCCGGCTGCACCCCCGATCGCGCCAGATTCCAGCGGCCCTGACCTAAATTCCGCCCCCAATTCCACACCCAACTCCAGCGCTAACTCCAACTTCACGCCCACTTTCGAGCCGAACAATTGCCCCTTTACCCTACCGCCGGAGTTTGCCCGGGAAACGGTGCGCTGCGGCATGGTGACCGTGCCCGAGCGGCACAGTAATCCCACCGGAAAAACCATTCGTCTGGGGGTGGCAATCTTAAAAAGCAAGAGTGCCAACCCGCAACCGGATCCGCTGGTAATGGCCCAAGGGGGGCCGGGTGGATCAATGTTGGAGTTGTTGCCGGCCTTTTTGCCCTCGTTGGCGGGAATGCGCGATCGGGACATTATTTTGTTCGATCAACGGGGCACACGCTATTCAGAACCCTTTTTGTTTTGCCAAGAAGTCTATGATTTCAAGGTGCAAAATGCGCGGTTTCCCGACTCGCCGGCCCTGCGCGATCGCTATCAGGCGGCCGTGGCGGGCTGTCGCGATCGGCTCAAAAATTCCGGCGTGGATTTGGCAGCCTACAACAGCCTAGAAAGTGCGGCGGATGTGCCCTTGGTGGTGCAAGCGGCGGGCTACGGGGGGCAGTTCAATTTCTATGGGGTGTCCTACGGGACGATGTTGGCCCAGCACCTGATGCGCGATTTTCCCGATCGCCTGCGATCGGTGATTTTGGATTCCGTTGCGCCCCTGGATACCAGCTTCATCGTGCATTTACCGCGCAATACTGATCGGGCCCTGCGGCGGTTTTTTGAAGCTTGTCGGCGCGATCGCCTTTGTGGTTCCACCTACACCACCCTTGAACAGGACTTTTTGGGAGCCGTGGCCAAGCTGCGGGCGCGCCCCCAGGTGATTCAGTTGCCCAACTATGGGGAGCTTCAGGATTTGTTGGAAGGTCGGCTCTCGATCGAGAATTTGGATCCAAATCGGCTGGCGGTTCCCGTGTTGTTGGATGGGGATGGGTTCATTTCTGCTGTCAGCACGGCGTTTTATTCCTCCGCCAGCATTCCCAAGTTGCCCCAAGCCCTACGGGAAACTCGCCAAAACAGCTATGCGGGAATTCTGCGCGTGTTGCCGCTGTTGCTGTTTAGCAAAAGTCAGGCCGATGGGGTTTATAACTCCGTGATGTGTTCGGAAGATGGCGGATTTACCTTGGCGGAAGTGGATGCCAGCGGTGTATATCCGGAAATTGCCCCGGCCCTGCTCCAAGCGCCTGAGGAACTGTTGCGCACCTGTCAAACCTGGCAAGTGCCGGCCCTGGCTCCTAAGGTGAATCAACCGGTGCGCAGCTCTGTGCCCTCGTTGCTGTTGTCTGGGGAGTTGGATCAGGTCACGCCGCCGGAGTTTGCGGAACGGGTGGCCCGGGGGTTGGATCGCCACTATCGCTACGTGCTGCCGGGCCTGAGTCACGCGGTGTTCGGGAGTTCCGATTGCGTGAGCCAAATTATGGGAGGCTTTTTGCAAGCGCCCGATCGCGCCCCCAATGCGGCCTGTGTGTCGCAAATGCGGACGCAATTTGAAGTGCCCAAGGCCCTGCGGTTCACGCCGGCCACGGCCAACAATCTCGGGATCAGTATGGTAATTCCAGCGGGTTGGCGCTTGAGTATGCAAGGACTGGCTCCGGTTTGGAGTGAGGTGGATGGCAGCGGGTTTGCGACGGGGCGGGTGTTGGCGGTGTCGGTGGCCCAACAGTCCACGGCGGAAGTGTTGCGATCGCTCCCTTACCCCACCCGATCGCTCGGAGAACGACGCTATCGGAACCGGCGCTGGCAACTGTATACGATCGATAACCCATCCCTGGCCTCGATCGTTGCCCTGTACACGCGCCAGGGCAAAACCTACGTGGTGGCGATCGACAGCGATTCCCTTTGGCATCGGGATGCGGTGTTGGAAGGGGTGCTCAGTAATTTCCGAATTCAGTCCCGCTAGGTGGGGGCCGCTTTGGAAAATGGGAATGATCCCCTCACGGAGTTACGACAGCCGCCCGGAGCCTATGGATACCCCTGTTGCTGATGCTTGGCAGTTACTCAATTGGCATGTCATTGACCCCAAAAATATTGGTGATTTGCTCGCGGCTCCGAGTCGTTATTTAACATTGGCCGCCGATCAACAAGCGATTGATCTGCGCCGCTTAGATCCAGAAACCCGCGACCAAACCCAAGCGGAATTATTATTCGGTGATCGCCCGATCGTGCATGTGGTGGGTGGGGGTGGCCTATTGTTCGATCGCTTTCAAAAGGCAATCCAAGCCCTGGTTCAGCAACGACAACAATCGCCCGATCGAACCAAACTAATTGCCTGGGGGCCCGGTCAGCAGATTTACGGCAAATTTACACCCCAACAAATTCAAAATTTTGACTATCGAACCTATCTGGATGGATTTGATTTAGTGGGGTTGCGGGATGCCCATGTGGAGAATTTGGGCTTGGGTTACCATTGGCTGCCCTGTGCCAGTTGCCTGCATCCCGCCTTTGACCAACCGAGGCTGATTCGCCATGAGTTTGTGGTGTTTTCCCACAAAAAATTCCAGATTGATTTCCCCGATTTTCCCCGCATGACCAACGAGGAAACGGATTTTGAAACGGTTCTCAATTTCCTCGGATCCGGCGAAACCATTCTCACCAGTTCCTACCATGGAGCCTATTGGGGAACATTGTTGGGGCGGAGGGTTTTGGCCTTTCCGTTCACCAGCAAAACTCACACCCTGAAACATCAGCCGGGCATTTTCCCGATCGAGCGGTGGCGGCCCGCCGGTTGGCAACTGAAATTACTGGGAAAAACCTGGATCGATCGTCGTCGGTATGATCGCTTCACCTGCGATGTGACCGGCTGGCAACGCTTTTTAAAACAATGCCGCACCTACCCCGAAAGTTTGCAGGAAACGCGCGATCGTAACCATTGGTTTTATCAACGAGTCCTGGAGTTAACCAGCGCCGCCCCGACTTGAGTTAAACTCATAGACTGGTTTTCGCAACTATTTCCCGTCCCCGATCGCCCTGCTTACCCCCGCCCTATGCCGTCGCCAGCCTCCCTCAGCGGTTCCCAAATTCGCGAAAAATTCCTGGCTTTCTTCGAGGCCCAGGCCCACAAACGCCTGCCCAGCGCCTCCCTGGTGCCGGAAGATCCGACGGTGTTGCTGACGATCGCCGGGATGTTGCCTTTCAAACCGATCTTTTTGGGTCAGCAAGCGCCCGCCACACCCCGCGCGACGACTTCCCAAAAATGCATCCGCACCAACGACATTGAAAACGTGGGCCGCACCAAGCGCCACCACACCTTCTTTGAAATGCTGGGCAACTTTAGCTTCGGGGACTATTTCAAAAAAGAAGCGATCGCCTGGGCTTGGAAACTCTCCACCGATCCCGAAGTAGGCTTTGGCTTAGACCCCAAAAACATCGCCGTTAGTGTGTTTGAAAGCGACGACGAAGCCTTCGCCATTTGGCGCGATCAAGTCGGTGTACCCGAGCATCGGATTAAGCGGATGGGCGAGGCGGATAACTTTTGGGTCTCTGGCCCCACTGGCCCTTGCGGCCCTTGTTCAGAACTCTATTACGACTTTTTTCCCGACCAAGCAGGCGAAGTTGACCTAGAAGATGATGAGCGGTTCATCGAGTTTTATAACTTGGTGTTCATGCAATATAACCGTGATGCCGATGGCAATCTCACGCCCCTGCAAAACCAAAATATCGACACCGGAATGGGCTTGGAACGGATGGCCCAAATCCTGCAAAAAGTGCCGAATAACTATGAAACGGATCTGATTTTTCCGATCATTAAAACGGCTGCCGATATTGCCCAGGTTGACTACACTAAAGCCGACGAAAAAACCAAGGTTTCCCTAAAAGTTATTGGCGACCACGTGCGCGCGGTCGTGCATTTGATCGCCGATGGGGTGACGGCTTCTAACCTGGGTCGGGGCTATATTTTGCGGCGGTTGATTCGGCGGGTGGTGCGCCACGGCCGCCTGATTGGGATTGCCGGTGAATTCACCACAAAAGTGGCCGAGACGGCGATCGCCCTGTCAGAAGCAATTTATCCGAACGTGCGCGATCGGGCCGACTACATCAAATCTGAATTGCAACGGGAAGAAGCCCAATTCCTGAAAACCCTGGAACGGGGTGAGAAACTGCTGGCGGAAATTCTGGCGAAAAATCCCCAACAAATTTCGGGAGCTGATGCTTTCGTTCTTTACGATACCTTCGGTTTCCCGTTGGAATTGACCCAGGAAATTGCCGAAGAGCAGGGTATTTCGGTAGATGTCGATGGGTTTGAAGTGGAGATGGAAAAGCAGCGGGAACGGGCCCGCGCCGCCCACGAAACGATCGATTTGACCGTTCAGGGTTCGATCGATTCCCTGGCTGAGAAAGTCCAAAAAACCGAATTTTTGGGCTACCAAAATAGCGCTAGCACCGCCCAAGTGGAAGCGCTCTTGGTGGCGGGCAAAGTAGTAGAAACCGCCAACGCTGGAGACGAGGTGCAAATCCTGCTCGATCGCACCCCCCTCTATGCGGAATCGGGCGGCCAAATTGGCGATCGCGGCTATTTCAGCGGCGATGATTTGCTGGTGCGAATCACCGATGTTAAAAAAGAATCGGACTTTTTTGTGCATTTCGGGCGAGTCGAACGCGGCATCCTGAAAGCCGGTCAAACGGTATCAGCAACGATCAACCAAGCCTGTCGCCGTCGGGCCCAAGCCAACCACAGCGCCACCCATCTATTGCAAGCGGCCCTGAAGGCGCTGATTGACCCCAGCATTTCCCAAGCCGGCTCGCTGGTGGACTTCGATCGGCTGCGGTTTGACTTCAACTGCCCCCGCCCCCTAACCGCCGACGAGGTGGCCCAGGTGGAAAGCCAAGTCAACACCTGGATTGCGGAAGCCCACGGCGCGGTGGTGGCGGAAATGCCGATCGCCGATGCCAAGGCTAAGGGTGCAACGGCCATGTTCGGCGAGAAATACGGCGACGTGGTGCGCGTGGTGGACTTCCCCGGCGTGTCCATGGAGCTGTGCGGCGGCACCCACGTGAGCAACACGGCGGAAATCGGCGCATTCAAGATTATTTCCGAAGCGGGCGTGGCTTCCGGCATCCGACGGATTGAGGCGGTGTCGGGCCCGGCAATTTTGGACTATTTGAACCTGCGCGATCGGGTGGTGCGCGACCTGAGCGATCGGTTCAAGGTGAAGCCCGAGGAAGTGCTCGATCGGGTCAGCACCCTGCAAGAGGAGCTGAAAACCAGCCAAAAGCAACTGGATGCCCTGAAAGCGGAACTGGCGATCGCCAAGTCCGACAGCTTGGCCAGCCAGGCCGAGGCGATCGGCGACTTCCGAATTTTGGTGGCGCGGTTGGATGGGGTCGATGCGGCTTCCCTGACCACGGCGAGCGATCGGCTGGCCCAAAAGCTGGGCGATGGCGCGGCGGTGGTGCTGGCTTCGGCCACTGATGACGGCAAAGTGAGCCTGGTGGCGGCCTTCGGCAAAGCGACGATCGCCAAGGGCCTGCAAGCGGGCAAATTTATCGGGGCGATCGCCAAACTTTGCGGCGGCGGCGGTGGCGGCAAACCCAACCTGGCCCAAGCGGGCGGCCGCGATGCCAGCAAACTGGACGAGGCGATCGCCGCTGCGAAAACCCAATTGAAAGGGGCGATCGGGTAACGCGATCGCAATTTGCCTAAAAACTCGTTAACCAGCAGATGCCGATCGCTCCTAGGTCGGCATCTGTACTTTTATACTGACTCAATGGGATCAGTGATACTGGAGCTAGGCACTTCTGGTCAGAATTGTGCTTGGACTATTAACTGGAACTCCTTAAATGCAAGCAGATTTAGTTGTGCGCGGTGCAGATGGGCGTTTGGTGCTGATGGTTGAAGTCAAACGCTACCGCCAAAAATCGCCTAGTTGGGTTGCTCAGTTTCGCCAGAATCTGTTAGCCCATGGCGATCAGCCCAACGTGCCTTATTTCCTATTTGCATTCTTAGATCATTTTTATCTTTGGTGTGATGCAGAGCCTATCCCATCGCTCCGAGAACCTGATTACATCATCAACGCAGAGTCAATTCTTCAGCCCTACTTTGATCGTGCCAATATTTCTAAAGATCAAGTCGCTGGGCAAAGCCTGGTCTTAATTGTTTCCACTTGGTTAGCTACACTAATCTATGCCAATCCAGAGCCGAGTGACTTGGATGAGTCTCAAAGCTGGATTCTGGAATCGGGGCTTTATTCAGCTATTCAAGGAGGAAAAATTGAGCATGAGGTTCTGGTTGCATGATCAGTGTCTATGTTGAGACTAACTTTTTTCTAGAGTTGGTTTTTCAGCAGGAAGAATATAAATTTTGTAAAGTAATAGCTTATCAATTCACAGCTATCAGCTTAGAACCTTGTTCTTGGTCAAGAAGTCCAATCTAGATGCATTAAAGTCTTGAGTCATAATCAAATAAGGCGATCGCACTGAGGCTAACAATCCATGATCGATCTTGCAACGATCGCACCAAACCCAATCGCTGCTTCCTTGGACGAAGGCTGGCTGGCTGGCGCTTGGACAGATTTTCGCCAGCAAGCCGATCGCCCTGAATTCGCAGCGGCTCGATGCTTTTATCACGATGGTTGGTTTTTGATTGATATGTCACCAGTTGGGCCACTGCACGGACGAGATAACACACTGCTGAGTGCAATCATTTTGTTGTATGCCATGCAGCAAGGCATACGAGTTCATGGCTACACAAACACAAGCTTCCAAAAACCAGGAGAACGGGAAGCTCAGCCGGACATTGCGTTTTATTTGGGGGCCGATCGCCGCTTGCCACCGGCCAATAACGCGATCGTCGATCTGAATCAGTATGCGCCGCCCACGTTGGTGATCGAAATTGCCGCCAGTTCCCTCAATACAGACTTGGGATTTAAGCGACTGTTGTATGAACAGTTAGGAATTCAGGAATATTGGGTGGTGGATTCGGTGCAATCCCAAGTGATGGCATTTGGGATTGATCAAGGTCGTAGCGGCATGATTGAAATGTCCGTAGTCTTACCCAACTTGTCGATCGCCCTAGTTTCCGAAGCCTTGCAACGAAGCCAACAGGAGAGCCAAGGGGAAACAATGCAATGGCTGATGCAACGGTGGACTCAGGCAGAGCAAGCCGGATAATTCCTGAGGTTTATTCGTGACACCCTAGAGTCCGTGTAAGAGTTTTTCGGTTAGAACTTGGGCGCGATCGACTGGAATTCCTTGCTGCTGATCGATGAATAGTTGATCAATTCCTTGCTTAGGCTGATGAAGCAGGACTTTGGGGCGCTGCTGACCTATTTGAATGTAAACATCGCCCGATCGCATCGACTCCACGGGATATTCAGGAATGCGATTTGAGATCCATCCAAAGAAACCATCGCCCTCAGTCGGGTCATTAAACGTGGCAACATAGCGATCAAAGCTCTGCTCACTTGCTGAGACCCAAATTCCCCAGAGAAAGGGGCGATCAATGCCATGAATGGGGACTTCCAGCACTGCTCGGACAAATCGATCGACTGTACCATTTTCATAGCGAATCACGCATAGATCATCGGTCAGCGAAGCGATCGACTGTTTCTGTTCCTCGCTAAGTGCCACGTAGGGATCGGGCGCTGTGAACCCAAAGCTTGGTGATCCTTCATGCACTTCATGGCAGTAGGTACATTGAAATGAAAAGTCCATTTGATCTATAAATCTTGAACTTGGGGACACAATCCTGAGCTGAGTTTCGCTACATTGGAGAAGCAGATCAGGACTTAACGCCCGATCGTCCACCTATTATTGTCCGGTGAATTGATGAAGACGCAACCTGATGATCTTAATCCAGACCAGAACCTGACGACTTGGCAGCGATTTTGGGGCGGCACTGTTCTGGGGTTTTTGGGACTGGCTTTCGCTGCGCTCTACTGCTATGGCGTGGTAGATGTGCCTTGGCCGGTGGGCGGTTGGTTTTTGGGTTTCGCGGCTAGTGGTTTGTTGGGTTTGGTGGCGGTGAAGCTGAAAGCCGATCCAGGCCGAATGTTGACTGCTTTGCTGGATTCGCTACCCGGTTGAGCACAACCAACGCGATCGAGTTAGCCCCTGGAAATCAGGTAATGGCTTGTTCTATGGCAGTGATTAACCCCGGCAATGCCAGATGAATAGTGTCCCAAATGACTTCGAGATCGATCGCATCATATTCATGAATCAGGCGATTTCGCATCCCAATCACTTTAGCCCAAGGAATGCTCGGAATAGCTGCTTGAGTTTCAGTAGAAATTCTACGAGCGGCTTCACCAATGATCTCAAACTGACGAATGACCGCAGCTTGGCGCATTAAATCTTGTTCAAATACTTCCCAGTCAATACCCTGTACAAAGCTTTGCGCCAATTGTGCAGCGTTTAGCATATCTCGTAGGTAGTTTGGTTCACGAGGCTGCATAAATCACTTGGGCAGAATCTAGGATGGCTTGACGGCGTTGCTCATTGCGGCTGCGCTCTAGTCCTCGGCGACTGATTAGATCAACTTTTCGTTGGAAAATTTGTTGAATTTCATCTTCCATATCTGCCCAGTCAAACAGTGTCCAATGCGCATCCGGGGAAAACGAAATAAGCACATCAATATCACTACTTTCGGGTTGGAAATCGTCTCTTAGGACTGACCCAAACAATGAAAATTCCGTGATTTTCCAGCGCTGGCAGAAGGCTGAGATTTGGTTCTCATTGATCGCAACTTTTGAGGCGATGACTCGAAAACTTTGCATGAGCAAATCTCCATTGACCACTGACAAAAAGCTAGTAGGGTGGGCAGTGCCCACCACCCTCTAGCCCAGGTGTTATCTATCTTCCAATCCATGATGACCCTCTGCTAAAGGTGATCGGATGTGCTGAACGATAGATTATGAGGTGGGCAGTGCCCACCCTACTGCTGCCTCTGAATTTATCTCGAAAACGAAGGCAATCTAGGTATTCCAGATTCATATCGAATGCAGATTAAGGTTCTATATTCCGAAATAGCGCTTCTTAATGTTGCGATATTTCGGAGTTGCCAATAAGCGTTCAATTTTAAGATAATCCCACTTTTCTATTTCAATCTTTTTATTGCGGGAAATGCCATCTAGCTTGTCATGTAGTGTTGCATCAATAACACCATTAGTCATTATGCAAAAACCTCCAGCTCCATATTGATCGATGACATCAGAAACTTGTACTTTTGATCCTGCGAGAGTTGCTCCTCTTTTTAATAACTTGCATTGAATAATCCATTTTCTTCTTGGTCGATTCAACCGACTGTAAGTGTATATTTCAATATCGCGCCCACCATCTCGGGAACGTGACTTCCCCATTTTTTGCCTGGTATCTGGGTCAAAGTCAGGAGAATGTATAATCAAGTCGTAACAAAGTTGTTCAAATAAATCATCATCTATTTTTTCCCAAGGACAGGATATATCAACACTATGTCCTGCTAGATCACCAATCTTCTCTGATAATTGCTCAAGAGCAAATTCATAACTCCCTTCTTGTAAATTGCTGAGAGATGCAAGACTGCTTCTAAAGAAAATATACTGTGCGACCTCATCCCGGATAATCATTAGGTGACCATCCTCTGATAGTTTTACGGAGAAGGAAAGAAGTGGTCTTGGCGCTTGAAAGAGACTTGCTACGGACTTTTGTGAATACTCTTTCTTGGTAAAAGTCATCATTTTTCTCAAAATAGCATCTGTACATTCTCTTGCAATTTCGTAATTTTCTCTAGGAAAAAACATCATTACCAATTTATTCAAAACCACCGGCTGTAAAACTCCAATTGAAAAAACATTAGCTTCTTGCATCACGGGTAACTTACTTCCAAAGCCTGCATATAGCAGCAGTAATTGATCGAGATCAGGAATAAACTCCCTATGAGCAGAATAAGAAGGAACTATCCAAGCCCATGTAGAGGTATAAACAGCATAGCCAATATGGGGGCTGACATATGAATGAAAGAAACCAAACTCTTCTTCGGGATATCTTTCATAGTGCTCTCGTTCTTCATCTGGACTAAAATCCCAGTCATTGATGCCAGCTATTGAGTTGATCATGTATTCATCAGCTAATTCAGGAAAGGTCAGTATTTGGTCTGGGGATAAATCTATTCTAAACTCTTCAAGAGTATCCCAGAATCTCATACCTGATTCCTTTTCATCATCCACATCAGAGAAGCGCAATATTTCAGATACTAGACTATTCAAAGTAGCTTCTTCTTTGATTGGATGAACATCGAAAATTACTTGATGACACTCTCGACTATGTTCTATAGTACAAGATATTTCTTGACAAAAAGGGCTAATGGATTCACCAAAATACAAAGCAAATAGATAGTCATCAGCAATACTCACAGGAGACTGCGCCCAGCCAATAGATGGAAGGCTGACAGCTATTTTAAAATCCTCATTCTCCAAAAGGTGTTCTCTAAGAGAAGCATGAGTAAATTTACTTTCTGTCTTTTCCAGCGAAAACAAAAAAATATTCATGCCTTTATTAGCAATTTGAAGAGCCTAAATCCAATCGTATAGAGCAGAGCAGCACGAGTGTAGTATTGAAAACCCTAAAAGCTACTAGCCGATGGTAGCCGTAGGCTGCCGATCGCGCAGTTCCAAATAGATCAACAGCGCGTTGATATCCGCCGGGTTTACACCACCGATTCGCGATGCTTGACCCACCGTAAGGGGACGCACCTTTGCTAGTTTTTCGCGCGATTCCTTCGAGAGCGTGTCGATCGCCTGGTAATCCAAATTCTCCGGTAGGCGGCGATTTTCTTGGCGGGCGATCGCCTCGATTTGTCGTTGTTGCCGTTGGATGTAACCGGAATATTTGATTTCGATTTCTGCCCCTTCGGTTTCCGCGCGATCGAGGTCGGGATTGCCTAACCCAAACTCCGCCAATTGTTCGTAGTGGAAGCCCGGCCGCTTCAGCAACTCCGCCAGGGTTACGGAGCCTTTGATCGGGCCGCCCGTTGCCGCCACGATCGCCGGAGCTGACGGGTCGTTTTCCTTGACCCGCGAGGTTTGCAGCCGTTCCTGTTCAGCGGCAATGTTCGCCTGTTTGGTTTGGAACAGATCCCAGCGGCGATCGTCAATCAAGCCAATTTCGCGACCCAAGGGCGTTAACCGGCGATCGGCATTGTCCGATCGCAACAACAGCCGATATTCTGATCGCGAGGTCAGCATTCGGTAGGGTTCGCGCAATTCTTTCGTGCACAAATCATCGAGCAGTGTGCCAATATAGCTGCTTTCACGTGGCAAAATCACGGGCGGTTTTTGTTGTGCCAACCGAGCCGCGTTGATGCCCGCCACTAACCCTTGGGCGGCCGCTTCTTCGTAACCCGTCGTGCCGTTAATTTGTCCCGCACAAAACAGGCCTTCCACGGTTTTGGTCATCATCGTTGGATAGCACTGGGTAGCGGGCAAATAGTCATATTCCACCGCGTAGGCCGGGCGCAACATCGTGCAATTTTCCAGTCCCGGCAGCGATCGCAACATGGTAATTTGCAAGCGTTCCGGCAAGCCCGTTGAAAAACCTTGAATGTAGAGTTCCGGGATTTCTCGCCCTTCCGGTTCAATAAAAATTTGGTGCGATTCCTTGTCGGCAAAGCGCACGATTTTATCTTCAATGCTGGGGCAATAGCGCGGCCCCTTGGCATCGACCCAGCCGCCATAGACCGGTGACAAATGCAGGTTTTCTTGGATTAGGCGATGGGTTTCGGCGGTGGTGCGGGTCAAATAGCAATTCATTTGATCCCGCTCGATGTGAGCTGCTGGGTCGAAGCTAAACCAGCGGTTATCGGGGTCGGGCGGTTGGGGTTCCATCTTGCTGAAGTCCACCGATCGCCGATCGACCCGGGCGGGTGTGCCGGTTTTCAGGCGATCGGTCTCAAAGCCCAGCCGTTTCAGGGTGTCCGTCAGCCCCACGGCGGCGAATTCCCCGGCGCGACCGGCGGGCATCGACTTGTTGCCGACCCAGATGATCCCGCCCAGGAACGTGCCCGTGGTCAGCACTACCGATCGACAGCGGAACGCCACGCCAAAATAGGTTTCTACGCCGATGATTTCGTCGTTGTTTCCCAAAATCAGATCCGTGACCATCGCCTCCCGGATCAGCAAGTTGGGCTGATTTTCCACCACCTGTTTCATTTCGGCGGCGTATTCGCGCTTGTCCGTTTGGGCCCGAAGCGCCCAAACCGCCGGGCCGCGGGAGGCGTTCAACACCCGCTTTTGCAGATAGGTGCGATCGGCGATTTTGCCAATTTCACCGCCCAATGCATCAGCTTCATGGACAAGCTGCGACTTGGCCGGGCCGCCCACGGCTGGGTTGCAAGGCTGCCAGGCAATTTTGTCCAAATTCAGGGTAATCAGCAGGGTTTTGCAACCGAGCCGGGCCGCCGCCAAGGCCGCCTCGCAGCCCGCATGGCCGGCTCCCACGACAATCACATCAAAGTCGTCTTGGAAATCGGGTTGAACGGGGCGATCGAGAGCGGCGACAGTCATGGGAAATTTGGGGCGCAAATCAAGGCGTACAGGAATTTTGACATATTTGGCTGAGGTCTTGGATTCGCCATGGGGCTGATCAGAGGATCATTCAGGTGATCAGATGGTGATCAAATCTTGATGAGATCTCAATTAGATTCCCAGGCACTTTTCGACGGATTTTCCAAGCAATTTTTAGTGGATGGGGGGCATGGATTGCCGGTGCGCTCGCCAGCGCAACAGCCCAAACACGATCGCCATGAAGGCCAACCCCGACACACTGGCCAATGGGTTGCCACCAATGCCTGTGAGCCAAGCGGGCACGGCCGGGCTGTAGTGTCCCATGCCGCTGAGGCTCAGAACAGTAATGGTGCAAACCCAACCGCCATGCATCCCGATCGACCAACCCAAACTGCCCGGTTGGGCCCGCCCCAAGGCCCGCGCCTGCACCATGGTCATTCCCAACAGCCACAGGCCCGGCCATTGGGGCCAAGTGGCCAAAACCGCATCCAAAGGCTTCAAAAAATGCAGGGTCGCAAAAATCGCGCTCGTCCAAACGGCCGCTTGCTTCCGGGGCATGGAGTGGCGAAATTCTGCCAAAAACCAACCTCGGAAAAACAGCTCTTCGAGGAACGCAATCCCCACGCCGTTGAGGATGCCATTCAGCCAAATGGTTAACCAGGACTGATTAGGCGGCATTTCCCACCAAAACCAACCCAACAGGTAATAGAGACCATGGAGCAGGGCAAAACTCGCGATCGCGATCGCCACGCCCATCGCCAAATCCTGCACCATGCCCCGGTTCCAAGACCAACCATAGGCGGAGAGCGGCCGTTGCTGACCGCGCACCCGTCGCCCCCACAGCCACAGGGTGGTCAGAATGGCCAAATATAAGGTCAACACCGCCATTAGGTTGGTGAGGTTGTGGCTCCAACCCAGGGACAGCACCAGGGGCCAGCAGGTGAGGGCCGCCACCGGCAACCACAACACCAACAACACACCGATGAAGCTGGCAATCCGCAAGGGCAGGGGATAGGCCGCGAGCTTGGGAGCTTGGGCCAAGAGGCGATCGAACATGAGCGCTACAGTTTCTCCGTCGTGGCAGGACTAACGCAGTCAACGGCACGGCGCACTCAGGCTGGTGTGGGTGGCTGAAGCTGAGGGCTGCGGTTCCAATGGGTCAGTTTAGAACTAACTCAGAACTAACTGAGAGCCAAATCAGGGTCAACTCAGGGTTCATCAACAGGTCAATTTAGACCTAAATGAAGATGCCTGAGAAGTCACTTGGAGGACTGGCAAAGCGCCAGGAGTCCCGGGTTCAAGGAGCTTCAGCCCCCGATTTGCGTCGATCGAGGCGATCCACAGGGTAGCAGTTTTGGTTTTTCAAACCTCCTGCCAGCCAAGACGAGGCCAAGACGACCTCACCGGATTTGACGGAGTATCGATTATGTGGCAATTTGCTCAATTTCTCACGCCACTAATCAGGAAAATTAGGCAGTTTCTTTGTGATCGAGACTGATCAAACGAAGTCTGGCGATGTTTAAGTGGCCTATCTGTGGCATGGTCATCTGGATTGCCAGAAAGTCAACTTCAGCGGAGCTACTATTCATCTTCAAAAGATAGAAATCAATCAGAGATATAGGAAAAATCGAAGAATGAAAGAAAAAACAAAATAGAACCAGAACAAATTGAATGCTCCGGTTCTATGAAAGATGAAAGTACAGAACTCGATTGACAGCTAGCTGTGAACCGCTTTTAGCAGGCTCTGAAATTGGGGCTGAAATGGAGTGGCCCCAATCAAGAGCAATGCAATGGTATGAAAGCCTAGGAAGCAACGTTGAAGAGATTAAGCACTGACCGGGTTCAACACCTTGCGAGGTCGGTACTGCTCTCCTTTCAGTTGATTGCGCAGTTGATTCAATAGGCTATAGAAGGTGGGTAACTGTCCAGCGATCGAGAAAACAGCTTTTTGGGGAGTTGACAGGTAGTAATAAACCAATTCTTTAACCCGCTGTTGCATTCGCCAATCACCGCTCATAATTGCCTTGCTCATCATGGTTTTGCCCAGCTCCATGAAGATTGACTGGCTGATTTGATAGTGATCGCGGTGCTTCAAAAAGACCCGAAACTTAGCGGTTAAGCGCTGTTCGTTGGCATGGGCAGTGCGGGAGTAGCTGGCAGGATTGCTGCATCGATACAGGCTAGAAGGCACGGGATCGTAAGCCCAGGTTTGGCCATGAATGACCCGCAAAACCAATTCTAAATCCTCTGCACCGGATGCTTTTTCATCAAACCCACCAACGGCTTGCAGGTGCGATCGACGGGCGGCCAAACTCGACAGTTCCAAGATGCCATGCTTGCGATAAAGCTGGAAATAAGTGGCGTGATCTAGTTGCCCCGTTGGCTCTGAAAATGGGCCCGTATCGGACATGGAAACCACTCGATCGGCACTGATGGAATAGTGTTCAGCGGCGGCCAAATAAAGCACATCGTCCGAGTTGCCAACTAAGTCTTGAATGCGCTCTAAGTGGTTTGGCTTCCACCAATCATCGGCATCTAAAAAAGAAACCCAATCACCAGTGGCGGCGGCAATTCCTGCATTTCTGGCTCCTCCGGGGCCCAGATTGGGTGTGCGCAAAATTTTGGTTGGCACTGGGCTGCGACGGAGGCACTCGATCGAACGATCGGTAGAACCATCATCAACCACAATGACTTCGCTAGCTGGAATGGTTTGTTCGGCAATGCTTTGCAAAGCCTGATTGATCCATTGTTCGGCGTTATAGCAGGGGATAACAACTGAGAATTTCATGAAGAGTCACCAAATGAAGACGTAGAAGAACATTTGGTTAAGTACCGCTTGATCCCAATCATAGATTTTGAGACCTTTTTCGCCTAGTCTCTTCATCAACACTTCATAATGGCGATTTGGATTGTGAAAAACTCATGAAGATTTTATATTTTCTCCGGATTTCGCTCCACGCCAAGTCCCCCGAGGCCGTCGATCGCCCCGTTCCCTATAAAGCCAAAAAATACGCCGGATCAACTTGACCCAGCGTACTATAGTAATATAAATGGTCGATTAAGAGACGAACTCAAGTTCAGCAACAGAAGTTCAGCAACAAATGAGAACCAAATCCTTAACTGGCTAGGTATTCACGGATGTCTGCCTTGTGTTTGCGGAGCTTGGTGAGAGCTTCGCGTTCAATTTGGCGGACGCGCTCGCGGCTAATTTGCAGGCGATCACCAATTTTGGCCAACGTGAGTGCCTGACCGTCACTTAACCCAAAGCGCAGAGAAAGCACTTCCCGCTGTTGGGGGGTCAAGTCGGCCATGATGGTTTCAATGTCGCCGCGCAGGGAAGACTGGGTGGCGAATTCCTCCGGGGAGGGCCCTTCGTCTTCAAGCAGCTCACCAAGTTCCGTGTCTTGGTTGTCGCCCACTCGCAAATCCAACGATAGGGGCTGGCGGGCCCGTTCCAGGTAATCCCGGATTTGCTTGGGAGAGAGGCCAATTTCGTCGCCCAACTCGGCGATGGTGGCGCTGCGGCCCAGTTGTTGCGACAGGGTGCGCTGGGCTTTTTTGATTTTGTTCAGTTTCTCGGTGATGTGGATCGGGAGGCGGATGGTGCGCCCCTTTTCCGCGATCGCCCGAGTGATGGCCTGACGGATCCACCAATAGGCATAGGTACTGAACCGATAGCCCTTGGTGGGGTCAAACTTCTCAACGCCGCGCTGCATCCCGATCGTGCCCTCTTGGATCAGATCCAGAAGGTCCACATTTCGCTTGATGTATTTCTTGGCAACGGACACCACGAGGCGCAGGTTTGCTTCCACCATTTTGCGTTTGGCGCGATCGCCCTCGCGAATGGCGGCTTTCAGCTCATCTAGGCTCAAGCCGATTGCCGCTGCCCATTCCGCCAAGCCGGGTTCATAGCCCAGGCGCAGGGTCAGCTTGTCTTTTTCCTCTTGCAGAACGTTGAGGCGTTGTACCTGCTTGCCCAAGACGATTTCTTGCTCGTGGGTGAGCAGGGGAACGCGACCAATTTCACGAAGGTAGGCGCGAACGAGATCCGTAGCTGTGGGGTCTTTTTTCATGGCAGTTCGGCTCCGCGAACGACCGCTGGGCAACTGAGGAAACTCTATAGTAACGAATTTTGAAGTCGTTTTGCAGTTTTGACGGCAAATTAGTAAAGAAATATCAAAACTCGAAATCATTGCGTTCTCTAATTTTAGGATACCCACCTTTGGCGAGGTGGTCTGCATCTTGAATCACAAAATCCTGAATTGCCCGTCATTGTGCGGCTGGCCAGGGTTTGAAAAAACCAGGGCGATCGGGGAAACCAGCGGCTGAGATCGGGCAAAAATGTGCTGATTTTCGCAATAAGCAAGATGGATGGGCGCACAAAACCCGGTTTGCAAAATTCGTGACTGCCTGATGGGGCCCCACGGGGCGATCGGCTTCAGGGGATCGGTGGGGATCGGCAGCAATAAGCACTCCCAAAACACCGAACCGCTGGTAAAACAGTTACAGCCCTGCATAGCATCTGATCTCTATATAGAAGCGATCGCCCCATGAGAATCCTGTTTGTTTCCGCTGAAGTAGCTCCCCTGGCCAAGGTGGGTGGCATGGGCGATGTGGTTGGTGCGTTGCCCAAGGTGTTGCGGGCCATGGGCCACGACGTGCGGATCTTTATGCCGTTCTATGGCTTCATCGCTGACAAGTTAGTGGACGCGCCCAAGGAGCCAATTTGGTGGAGCGATGCCATGTTTCAGCGGTTTGCCGTCTATGAAACAACCCTGCCGGGAACCGATGTTCCCCTATACCTAATGGGGCATCCGGCATTTTGGCCGCGGCGCATTTATGCCGGTGATGACGAGGATTGGCGGTTTACCCTGTTTGCCAATGCCGCCTCGGAATTCGCCTGGAACTATTGGAAACCTCAGATTATTCACTGCCACGATTGGCACACGGGCATGATTCCGGTTTGGATGCACCAATCGCCGGACATCTCGACGGTCTTTACGATTCACAACCTGGCTTACCAAGGGCCTTGGCGCTGGAAATTGGAGCAAATGACCTGGTGTCCTTGGTATATGCAGGGCCACAACACCTTGGCGGCGGCGGTGCAATATGCCGATCGGGTCACCACGGTGTCGCCCACCTATGCCCACCAAATCCAAACCCCCACCTATGGCGAGCAGTTGGAGGGGTTGATGTCTTGGATTAGCGGCAAGCTGTCGGGAATTGTGAATGGGATTGACACGGAGGTTTACGACCCAGCCACCGATCGTGCTTTGGTCAAACCGTTCACGGCCGAGACGATCGAGAATCGCCGGTTGAACAAGGTGGCCCTGCAAGAGGAGATGGGCTTAGAGATCAATGCCAACACGTTCCTGGTGGGGATGGTGTCGCGGTTGGTGGAACAAAAAGGGGTGGATCTGATCATGCAAACGATCGATCGCTTCTTGGCCTACACCGATTCGCAGTTTGTGCTGCTGGGAACGGGCGATCGCTACTATGAAACCCAGATGTGGGAATTGGCGGCCCGTCATCCTGGCCGCGTTTCAGTCTTTTTGCTATACAACGATGCCCTTTCCCGCCGGATTTATGCCGGGTGCGATGCGTTCCTGATGCCGTCGCGGTTTGAACCTTGCGGAATCAGTCAAATGCTGGCCATGCGCTATGGTTGCATCCCGATCGTGCGGCGGACTGGCGGCCTGGTGGACACGGTGCAACATAACGATCCCGTGGGCCAAGCGGGCACGGGCTATTGTTTCGATCGCTATGAACCGCTGGATTTGTTTACCTGCATGGTGCGGGCTTCGGAAGCCTTCCGGTTCAAGGCGGAATGGCTCAAGTTGCAGCAGCGGGCCATGGGCCAAGATTTCAGTTGGGAAAAATCCGCGATCGAATATGTGAAGCTTTACGGCAACCTGCTGGGAATCCCCGAATCGGAACTGGGGATCCTAACGCCCGTGGCGGAACCGGCCGCCCACGATCGCCTGGAGGCGGCCTTGTCCTAGGGGCTGATTCCGCTTCCCAAGCTTGCAATGTTCTTTAACAATTTGAGCCAGATTCTCAGAATCCGGGCTTTTGTTCCTCAGCGATCGGCCATGGCCGATCGCTTTTTGATGGGCTGCCTTGGGTGGCTCGGGGCAAAAAACCGGACTTTGGAGGGATCAAACCCGGCCATTAGCGTCACCAGAAACCCTTGAACGGGCGGGATTAGCTGACTTTGGGCATGGTAAGGCAACGCGAGGAAAACCGTCCCAAGGGATTTGCTTGACAGATCGTAAACATGTTGTTACATTTATTTACATAAGGCAACAAAGCGTTGCGATCACCCCGAGAGGTTGTCATGGTTTTACTCATCGCACTGTTCGCGATCGGCTGGCTCGCAGCCGTCGTCCTCGGAACCCAAGCCTATTTCCTGGGCGAGCAGACCAAACCGATCCACTCGCGCAACTGGAATTCTCAAGAATTTGAAACCCTGGCCCAAGCGATCACGGGTTCCTCGATCGATTACGGCAAGCGCCGCCCCGCCTATGCCTACGCCATGGATGCGTATACCAGCAAGCAGGTGACCCAGCAGTAGGGGCAGGTTTTGAACTGCAAAAGCCTTTAGCTGAATTTCAGCCGCGTTAATCGTCTCATTTCTTTTCTCCTCTCTCGACGGCTTCAGTCTTTGTGCTGAGCCGTCGTTTTGCTGTTTTGCTGTTTTTAATCCTTGGGCGATCGGGAAGCGATCGGGCGGTGGGGCGATCAGGACTCGTCTGGCCGCAATAGCCGGCCATCGGTCATCACCAATTTCCGCCATTGCTGACCATCCCGAAAGTTTTGTAGAGTCATGATGGTTGATTGATGTGGTTGCTATGGTTTCTCATCGGTTGTTGGCAGACTCTTTGGCTCCCGTTTGGTCTCAATCGCGATCGGTGGCCCTCCGGCGTTTCACTGTGCTGGCTTTGGCGATCGCCCTGGGGGGTGGTTTGGCGGCCTGCGGTGGTTCCGCCAACAATGCCAACAATGCCAACAGCTCGACGAACAATGGCATCGTCAACCAAAGGGCCGCTGCGCCTGCGGTGGCGGGTAACTATCCTGTGCAACAGGCCAGCTACAACAACAGCACCGGGGAATATACCCTCATGTTGCTGAATGCGCCGCCGGGGATGAGTCCCTACCGGATCAGCAACTTGCAAATGGCTCAGATTCCGGAAGCTGAAGCCAAAGCGGGCAAAACCAGCTATCTGGCCGTCAGCAGCCCCACGAGTTCTCCGGTGTTGCATCTGCTGCCCACTTTCAAAATTGAAATGTTGAGCGGTGAACCGACCCAAGTGCAACAGGCGGGACTGCAACCCACCTACTGGCAACCGATGCAGCGCGGTGGGGAGTTGGAAATTGACCTCGATTTTTATCAGCCCTACTACTACGTGCCGCCGCCCTATCGATCGGGATCGGTGCTGACGGGATTTGGCGGCTATGGCGGAACCTATGAACAGGCCGCCGGGCAATACCAACAGCGCTACAACGCTCCCCCAGCGCCCGTGCAAAATCGCAACTTCCGCACCACCCAAAATTTGCGACCTTCGCCAGCAAACAGCCCCACCCGCAGCCCTAGCCCCAGCCCCACTTCCCGATCGAGTGGCTTTGGTTCCAACACCAGTGGTTCATCTCCGGCCGCCACGCCCAGCACAACCCCTGACTCCACCACAACCGCCACGCCGTCCAGCGCCACCCGTTCCCCAAGCCGCGATCGCAGCCGATCGACCGGGGCCGGCTTTGGCAGCAGCACCTTTCGATCGTCCGGTTCTTCCGCGCGGGAGCGATCGCGTAGCTCGGGATCTTCCAGTCGGCGCAGTGGTTTTGGCAGCAGCGGCCGTCGCCGCTAGCTGAGTTGAGAGCGAAGCTGACCGGGCGTTAATTCGCAGCTCCCAGTCGGGGAAATCGGGAGCGCCGCAATCCAGGCTAGAGTGGATCGGGTTCGGCTGCGTTGCAACTCCCATGTCTTTTCTTGATCCTCACCTCAACCTCACACCCTCTTTGCTGGGGTCGATCGCCCTAGTGGCCGCCTGGTTGGGAGTCACCATCTTCACCGCCGAATGGCTCTATCGCCGCCAGGTTGCGGGGCCCGAAGTGGGGCGCAAAGTGGTACATATCAGCACCGGCCATGTGTTGCTCTTGGCCTGGTGGTTGCAAATTCCGGCCTGGGTGGGGATCACGGCTTCTCTGTTGGCCGCCTTGGGGGCCTGGCTGTCCTATCACCTGCCCCTGCTCCCCAGCGTGAACGGCGTGGGTCGCCGGAGTTTGGGCACGCTGTTTTATGCCATCAGCATTGGTCTTGTCATTGCCCTTTGCTGGCCGGCCGATCGCCCCCAATATGCAGCGCTGGGCATTTTGGTCATGGCCTGGGGTGATGGGTTGGCGGCCTTGGTGGGGCAGCGGTTTGGCCGCCATCCATATCAATTGGGCGGCATCACCAAAAGTTGGGAAGGCAGTGCCACCATGGCCATCGTTAGTTTTCTGGTGGCCGCCAGTATTTTGTTTAGCACCCAAGGGTTCAGTTGGCCGGCTGGGGCGATCGCCCTGGGAATTGCCGGGTTGGCAACGGGGTTGGAAGCCTTCTCCAAGTGGGGAATCGACAACCTCACCGTGCCCATTGCGAGCAGCGTGATTGCCCTGTTGGGCGATCGGCTATGGCTTTGATTGTTGGCTAGTTGGTGCGCTGGTTAGTTGGTGAACCGTTGATTAGCCCAGCGTTGGTTAACCCAAAGCCAGCAGATCTATGCCGCATTGGTCAACCAAATAGCAAGTGGCGCGGAATCGCAGCCCCATCAACTGTTCATAGAGCGGATTCAGCTTGCACAGGGGCGGAATCCGAAACAACAAGCGCCCAAACAACTTCACGTCCCGAGCGAAGGGGCATTGGCTGGGGATGAGGCGATAGATCAAAAGGGCCATTTCCCGATCGCGGATTTCAATGCGATCGATGCTGTCACGAAGGAATTGGAGAAGTTGGAACATCTGGAAAGTTGAAGAAAGCTAACAAGTGACGCTGAAGCGTCGTGATTGCAGAGGGGGCACACCGAGTTTGGATGCCGCAGCCACCGACCAAAATTGATGAATGGGGGTAGCCGTTTTGGAAAAACCGTTCAAGTCAGGTTGAGCAATGCTTCAGAGACTCAGATGATGTCTCAACAGGTACAGCGGACAAGCTGCAAACCAAGATCCTGTTTGGCTGGGCACAAAAACAACCGATTTGTTGCGAAAACCGATGAAGCTTTGGGGTAATTTCGCTTCGTGCGATCGAGATTTGACGTGAGAGCAGGCCATACTTCAAGGCTCATTGCAAGATACACTCCCCTTGCCTCGATTTCAGCTTAAAAAGTCTAAGCCAGACCCAGTTAAAGAAACGTATAAAATTTGCCGTTTTTGCGTAAAGACTTGGTGAAGTGGGGGTCTAAAAGCGTGACTTTTGGGGGGTTGCCCTGGAACTTGTTAAGGGCAACTTCATATTAGCATTATTTCTGAAATGTTTCGTAACAGTCCCGATCGTGGCTCAAATGACCATCGGCCGCTTGATCGGGGCTGAGCCCCAAATTCAGGGGATCACGTCGTAGGAGCATCCCCTCGATCGATCATGGCCAAACGCGCAATATTTGACCGTTTAGGGCTGGCTCCGCAGGCACATTTGGGCAAATCAGCGCCAGACTCTGGGGGAGTTACTGCCAAATTGCCGCTTCATTGAGCGCGAATTTGTGCCAAATTTTGAACCGGTTTTGCTAACTCGAACTCGATATGAATTTTAGTGGTGAATGGTCATCGTGAATTTTGAGCGTCCGTGACCGCCGTGAATCGTGCCGCTGCGTTAGGTCAATGGGGAATGGCTGCGCGTGATTGCAGTGACGATCGGCAAGGGCGATCGACAGTAATGATCGGGAACCAACGCCAGTCTGTGGCACAGAAATGCTGTCGGGAACTGCTTAAAAATTAGGGTTATTGAGAATGAAAATAAGCAATCTTGGATCAAGCCATTGAATATTTCGATGAACGATCGGTGATTATAACGACCCTTTCAATTGACGAATGGGGTGAATTGTCATTAGATAGATTTCATTACAACTCTTAACAAACCTAAGAGCGAGCCAAGGCAATCAGTTTGCAAATTGATTGCGAAATTCGCTTGCCCATCATCAGGTCACTAGTGGCATATGAGACTGATTACGGATTTCGACGGCCCGATCGCGGATGTTTCAGAGCGGTATTACCAGGTCTATCAATACTGTTTGCGGGAAATTGCTCGATCGGGTCAGGAAATCCACCGTTTGTCCAAGCGGGAATTTTGGAACCTGAAACGGGCCCAAGTCAAAGAGGCTGAAATTGGTGTGCGATCGGGTTTGGATGGAACCCAAGCGGATCAATTTGCCCAACTGCGGCGGGACACGGTTCACCGCATGGAATATATGTCTCTGGATCAACCGGTTCCCGGTGCAATCCAAGCACTGGAGCGGGCCCAAGACATGGGCTGGGAGCTGGTGGTAATGACGATGCGCCGAGTGCGGGAATTGGATGAAGCGCTGGAGCGGTGTGGATTGGCTCGGTTCTTCACACCCGATCGCCGCTATTGCCTGCCGAATGACTATGTGAAAACCCGCGACGTGGAAGACAAGCCCAAACTCATGGCCAAAGCCATGGGCGAGTTGCCGCCCGCTGCCCTGACCTGGATGGTGGGAGATACGGAGGCGGATATTGCAGCGGCTCGATCGGCTCAAATCCCGATCGTGGGTGTGCTCAGCGGAATTCGCGATCGGGATCGCCTGGAAGGGTATGAACCCGACGCGATCGCCCCGAATCTGGCCGGAGCGATCGACTACATGATTGCGAAAACGAACCGAGCCACCAAAACAACGCTGCCGCGCGAAGGTAGCCTGCCGAGAACTGGCTCCTAGGGGCTAGGGTTGCGGGCGATGGGACAGGCTAGCCCTAATCCTGCTGGGCGTTTTTGATGGCCCCAAAGAAACTGGCGATCGTGACAGGGATACTCAAGCCCAGAATGGTTCCCGTGGTGACGGTTCCCAACTCCGGTTCGCCGGACGTGAGTTCAAATACACAGCCCACCGCTGCGATCGCGGCAACGCAGGCGATCGCCAAAAATAAGCCACTCTTAGGAGTCAGCATGGGTTTTGATTTGCTCCGAATTTTTGCTGAATTTTTGCTGAAAAATCTGGGCCGGCATTGGCCTGAACTGGCTTGAGATCGCCTTCTTGAAATGGCTTTCTTGAAATGGCTTTCTTGAAACTGCTTTCTTGAAATGGCCTGGCTGATATCCTCTCGATCCCGCAGGTTTGGGGATTTCGGCCCTAACCCAGCAACTTCGGTTGCTGGGCTAGGCCACGGTGTGAAATCGGTTGGCGCAGCTCCTCCGCATTAGCGCACAGGACGCACATCGCCATAGACAAAGCCTTTTTCCTTGAGGGCTGTGGTCAAGGCCAGCTCGTTTTCGACCCGATCGACAAACATCACCCCATTCAGGTGGTCCATTTCGTGCTGAATGGCGCGGGCCAGAAGCCCATCGGCCTTGAGGGTGCGAGGGCGGCCCGTTTCATCTTTGTAGGCCACTTCAATTTGGGTGGGGCGCTCCACATCCAAATAGACTCCCGGGATGCTGAGGCAACCTTCTTGGTCGCATTCCAGGGGGCCGCCTGCGGACTTCACCACGGGGTTAATCAAAATTAGGGGTTCCACATCGGCCTTGTCTGGCTCGATGTCAATCACAATAATTTGCTTGTCGATCGCCACTTGGGGAGCCGCAAGGCCAATGCCGTCAGCGCTGTACATGGTTTTCAGCATGTCTTCAGCGATTTTGCGCACTTCAGCATCCACTTTGGCCACGCGCTTGGCCGGACGACGCAGCACCCGATCGCCCAGGGTGTGGATCTCAAGGGGCGGATTCTTTAGCTTTTTCTTCTCAACCAATACTTTCGCGGTCATGGGTGGGGCGGTCTTTGGCGGTTACCTTTCTGCCTTCCCATCCTATCGAAAGATTGGTTTTTTCCGTGGACTGGTGCTCAGGGTTGCGGCCGGCTGGCAGCAACGCCCGAGTCGCAACCCATTTATACCCAAGCAGCCACCTAAGCAGCGGCCGGCGGATCAAAGCGGCCGCGACCACAACAGGGTTCAATGCCCATCCGATCGAGCAGTAGCTCACTCACCGCATTGGCGATCGCAAATTCACTGAAAAAGCTCTTGGAAAAGTCAAACCCCTGCATTTCCGTCAAAATCGCGATCGCAATGCCATCAATATCATCCTCGCCTTCCATGCGTTGACGAATATAGGCATTGGCGGCTACGCGGGCAATTTGGCTGTTCACGGCCTCGGGAATATATTCCGAGTCGAGGAGGTTTGCGAGGGACTGCTCCAGCCATTGGCGTTCGCGATCCAAATCTTCAACGGGGGCCAAAATGACGGGCGGAACGGGTTGGGCCATGCCGATCGCTCTCCTGGTGAAAGAGTCCAATGCTTCTGTAGGCCACCATCTTAGCCAAATTGCGTTGATGGTCGATCCTGGGGGCAATCCCAGTGGTGGTCACTGCCCGATCGCCCCAGGTCGTGAGGCCGGTTTGAACCTGTGCCATAGGCTAGGAAATGAGGATCTAGGAGCGGCGGGCCGTGAACCGACTGACCAAACTGCCCAGACCTTCCCGCACTTGGTCGATCGCCCCTTGGAGTGGCCCAGGCAAAACCGATGTGGGTTGAACCGCAAGGGTAATCGGATCGTCCTTGTAGGCCTTAATCCGATAGCCATATTCCAAATTGCCCTGCTGTTTTTTCAGACGCGGAAAAAGACGGAACGCCCCTTGGCGCAGGTCATTTTCATTGGCAAAGATGGCCTGGTTAATTTGATTACTGCGGTTCACCGCCAAGGCCCCAACCGGGTACCAGGGTTTCTGGTCTTTGACCCGCACGTAAACTTCAAATTCCGGCATTCCCTTCGATCGCATCTCATCAAGCTGACTGGCGGCGGCGGCGCGGCGATCGTTCGATTTTGCTTTGGGTTGGGCTTTGGGCTTGCCGAATCCGGTGGGGGTTGCCAAGGGTGGGGCCTCCAGGGGAAAACTCAGATTTGAAATGTTTTGTTACGAACCTGCCATCGAGTTTACCCTGCGCTGGGGGCGGGCCACACCTCGCCGAGGGGTACGGATTGCCGTGCTCCCGTGGCGGCGGGCAGGTTGCCGGGGCGATCGAGCAGTCGCCAGTAGCCCAAAACCGCAAAGGCGATCGCCTCCTTGCTGCTGGCACAGAGTCCCCATTGATCCGTGGTTTCCAGCGGGATTGATCCCAAATGCTGTTGCAAACGGGCCCAGAGGGTGCGATTGCGGCTGCCGCCCCCACAGACCAAGACCCGATCGGGCAGTTGGGGCAAGTGGTTGCGGTAACTGTCGGCAATGGAACGGGCCGTCAGTTCCGTGAGGCTGGCTAACCAATCGGCATCGGACAGACCCAGGGCGATCGCCGCTTGGCGACTGCGGGCCAACCAGTCCGGGCCAAAGTGCTCGCGTCCCGTGGACTTGGGTGGCTCCTGACTAAAGAAGGGATCCGCCAGCCACTGGGCCACCAGGGAATCTGAAATTTGCCCTTGGGCCGCCCAGGCTCCATCGCGATCGAAGGTTTGGGCCCCGTCCGTCAGGTGTTGCACCGCCAAATCTACCAACACATTGCCCGGCCCCGTGTCCCAACCCCAGACGGCCCCCTCCCACGCCGTCAAATTGGCAAACCCCCGCCGAGCCGGGAGATAGGTCACATTGCCAATGCCGCCAATATTTTGCACACAGCGACATTCCTGCTCATCCCCCAACAGGTAAGCATCCACCCGAGGCACTAACGGCGCACCCTGGCCCCCCATGGCCAAGTCGCCCACCCGAAAGTTGCTGACGGTGGTGATGCCGCTCCAGTGGGCGATCGCGCTGCCGCGACCCAACTGCAAGCTGTAGCCCAAGGGTTGTTCGTCGGCCGTTTGGGGTGGGCGATGGAACACCGTTTGTCCGTGGGAACCGATGAAGCGAATGGGTTGTGAGTCCGGTTGGGCCGTTTGGATTGTTTTGGCGGCCGCCGCAAATTCCCGGGCGATCGCGTCGTCCAACTGAGCCATGGCCGCCATGGACAGGGATTCACCGGCACAAACCGCCAAAATTTGTGATCGCAAGGCCGCTGGATAGTCAAAGGTTTCGGAACGGAGCAACTTCACCTCCAAGTCCGTTTCCGTCCCCGACAGTTCCACCAATGCCGCATCGATTCCATCAACGGAGGTGCCGCTCATTAACCCGATCGCTCGCATTCCCATGGCCATTTTGGAGGTCTTAAAATTGAAGCTATGCCTTAAATCTAAGCAAATCTAACCGAAATTAAGCATCGGCTCCCAATTCTTTTTAGTCTATAGATTCTGCGGTAGATCCTGTGATAGATCCTGCGGTCAAAAATTCCCGGTTTTTCTGAAGCCCTCTGAAGCCAAATGTCCTATCGACTCTCACCGGCCAAATTAACCACCTACCAAACCTGTCCCGCTCGATATCAATTTCGCTATGAATATAAAATTCCGACGGCGGGTTTTGGAGGCGCGGCCCTGGGGCGATCGCTCCATGGAGCACTCACGCGAATTTACCGCGATTGGGACTATAGCTATCCTCAAAAACCAGGACTCAGTTGGATTGATGCTTGCTGGACTCAGGAAACCGCTGGCCTCACGGAGCGCCAAATTGCTGAGGGCTACGATATTTTGGTGCGCTATTTCCATCACTGGATTGAACCGAGCGATCGCTTCCTCAAACCCCTGGCCACGGAGGCAAAAATTCAAGGTCGATTACAAATCAATGATTTGGAATTTGCCCTCACGGGTCGGCTCGATCGCCTCGATTGGTTTGATTTAGATTCCCTTGAGCTAATTGAGTACAAAACCTCGCGGCAATTTGTGGAGCCAGATTTCGATCAGCTCACAATGCAAGTGGGCCTCTACGCGATCGCCATCAATCAACAATGGGAACGAGAGTTGAAATACATCAACCTCATTTTTTTGCGGCCCGGAGAATCGGTGCGAATTCCCGTCACCGAAGAACGGCTAATCGCAGCCCAGGCGGTGATTGCAGACTTGGCCCAGCGATTACGAACCGATCGTGCCTGGGAACCCAATCCCGGAACCCATTGTGATCAGTGTCATTACAAACAATATTGCCCAGCCCAAACCACCAGCCCCGAGCCAATTCCAACACCAAATCATCCCGCTTCAATTCTGCAACTGTCGCTGAATTTGAAACCTTAATGACGGGAATGTTGATGATGAGCGTGATCATGGGAATGGCCATGATGATGGCTGTGGTTGCCACCATGATCATGACTGTGATTGTCCCCATAATCATGACCGTGATCATGACCGTGATCATGGCTATGGCTTTGGTGGTGATGATGCTCGGAATCGAGGCTGGAGCGATCGAACCCGGCGAAATGAATCACAGCGCTGGTTTCTGCCAATAAATCCGTAATTAGAGGATCGACCCAATCCGCTGCCATGGTCAAAAACTCAGGGTGATCATTCACGCAGGGTAATTGTTGATAAATCACCTCAGGATATTGACGCTGGAGCGCTAGGAAAATATGGTCCACATCCAGCAATGTTTCATGGTTTTCGGTAGCAAACCCGATCGGGGCCATCAAAATTGCCTTGGCTCCCAGTTCAATTAAATTGCGAGCAGCCAATTGAGCATTGGGCTGTGTCCAATCGATCATGGGCGTATCGTGATTGAGCCAGCCGATCGAAATCAGGGGATAGCGAGTGATCAGCTCCCGACGCACCGATTCATACAGGGCTTGGCTTTCGGAAATTCCTGACACAAATCCCTTGGCTTCATGGGGACAACCATGATTTAGCAGCACAATCCCAATTTGCGATGGCAAAAAGTGCGATCGCCAGTCCCGATCAATTTTTTCGCTCACCAACTTTGCCAGCAGTTGAATATAGCTAGCCTGGTCATAAAACGACGGGAGATAGCGCATCGATCGCACCCAATGGGTGTCGCCATCGGTTAACTGACTCAAGGCCCGGTTCACCTGCTCAATGGCAATCCCACTGGTGAAAATAGAGTCCACTACCAGCAAGGGATAAATCAGTAACTTGCTAAATCCCCGATCGCGAATTTCTGCCAAAACTTGCTCGGGCAAATGGGGACGACAAAAGTTAAACGCCTTAAACACCGAGACTCGATCGCCCCAACGTTGCTGGAGTGCTTGCTCAATGCCCGATCGTTGGCGCTCAAAAATTGCATTGTGGGGAGAAATAAATTGACCATGTTGGTGACTCCACTCATGCAAATCAAAGGCCGCCAATAATTTCGCCAGGGGTGGATAAACCCACTGGGGAACTGGAGCAAACTTGGCCGTCAACAGGTTCAAAGCCTGTTCGTTGTAATTGGCAAAATCCGCATAGGATTCCACTTCGCCATAGCCCATCAGCAAAACGGCTACCCGATCGTCGCCGGGCCCGATTTCGACTTCTGATGGGTCGATCGCGCTGATTTGGGTTGCCATCAGGGGGGATTGACCTTCAGCCTTTTGGGAAGACGCAGCCACAACAAATGCCTCGTGGGGGGATTCATTTCTATTATGAAAGCGGAATCAGATTTCAGTTGGTCAATCGGAACCAGTTGAGGGAAATTCTTGAGAAGAAGACAAGTTTCTTTGGAGATCTTGAACAGATTCCTGGTCTTTTTGTAATGCTTGATCATTAAACGCAAACATTAATGGGAAATGGGATAACAATCTCCATGAAAAATTCAAATAAGTATGCAAATGCTTGGGGCGCTGGCAATTGTTGCAATGGAATCGGCCAAGCCCCTGATTTTCAACTCCATGGCCCTCAAAATGACGCTCCACTGACTTGCGAGGCTCAAGCGTCCAGACCTCAGCCCCAACACACCCAGGCCGCCATGCCGATTTGTTGCATTTGTCCCGGCTTTGCGGATCGATCGGCGACGGAACAGTTTTTAGCAGCCACCTGGAAACCCGCCTGGCCCCAGCCCTTGGTGATTTGGGAGGCCACCTATCAGGGCGATCGGGTGCTGGAGGCGCTGCGGGCGATCGATCCCCAACGGGCGATCGGGCTAATTGGCTTCAGTGCAGGCGTGGTGGCAGCCTTGGGAGCCGCCCAGGCTTGGCAGCGGCGCGGTGGGCGAGTGCGGGCGGTGTTTGCCTGGGATGGTTGGGGGGTGGCGCTGCCGGGGGGACTGCCGATTTATCGGTTCAGCCACGATCAATGGACGCACCGCAGTTCCGCTTGGTTGGGGCCCGGGCGGGCGCAGTTTTGGGCTGATCCCCCCTTGGCCCATCAGGCTTTTTGGCGATCGCCCGATCGAGCCTGGGGGTGGTGGTCTGTGCCCGATCGGGCCCCCAGCCGCACGACGGCCGCCACCATGCTGCAAACCTATCTCCAAGGTTGGTATGGTCTGGGCGAGGATGGCACAGCTTAAGGGATCAATGTCCTTTAAGGCTTGAAACGACTAAGACAGTCAGCCAATGGTTAGGAGTTGAGGCGGGGGCGGTTTACCACGTCTCGGATCCGCTCCCGTTGATTGGGGCGATCGAACTGCTCCTGGAGCTTCAGCCAGTTTTCCCAGGCCCGATCGCGCTGTTGTTCCAGCAAGCCAGCCCAAACGGGCGCATCAGTGGCCCACTGAATCCCGATCGTTTTCACCAAAAAGTTTTCCAGCACAGCGATATCTTGCAAATCGCCCAACACGGTTTGGATATCGCCAATGGTGTCGAGCAATTGCTCGTAGTCACTGCCATAGAAATCGGTAAAAAGGGCCATTTGGTAGCGCACCCGCTTGGCCACCTTGCGCAGGTCATGGATCACCGCCCACTCCAACAGCGAAAGATCCGTGACCGATCGCCCTTCGGTTTGCACCAACCAGCCGGGATGCATTAACCAGTGGGACAAAACCGGTAACAGCAGGTCGGGAACCACCACCACGGCGGGCCAATCGGCGGCGGGTCGCAAGCGCGGTTGGGCAATCCAACGCCCCAGCGCTGTGTTGATGGCGGGCCATTCGCGTTTTTGCAGGGTTTTGCTGACGCGACCGAAGGCTTTTTGGCGTTGGCCGGCCAGCTCTTCGCGAACCGTTTGCAAAAGGGGCTGTTCTTCCGGGGGCAGGTTTTGCAGGTAGCGATCGCGCAAGGCTTCGTCCATTACGTCCAAATCGCGCAGTTCTCCCAAAATTCTGGCCACTTGCCCCACGGCCCGCTCGCTGGCTCGTTTGGGCAGGTCAATGGCCACGGCAAAACCCACAATGGCCGATCGCAGCCGTCGCAGGGCCACGCGCATTTGGTGTAGCTCTTCGGGATCCTGGTCTTTGAGGACGGCGGCTTCGTGGCGACCGGCCTTGGCCCAATGCTTTTCGATCGCGGCTTGGGCCGTGGCCCCAAGGCTGCGGGAGTTGGGGTTGGCGGGCGAGTCTAGGGGCTGATCGGGCTGATCGCCGGCCACCCGATCGCGATCGCCAGCAGGGCCGCCAGCAGGGTTTGCAGACCGTTCACGACTTCGTTTGTTAACCACGGTTGCTGCTCCTGCCAAGTCGCGCCCACAATACTTTCCACTGTTGTAGCCAGGAATGCGGCGATCGCGCATCCCAAAATTCCGAAGGGAGAAATTAAGCCCACACCCCAGGCCACAAGGGCTTGGGCGATCGAGGCGGCAAAACCGGCTAGGGTTCCTTCCAGGCTGACGGCTCCTTCGGTTCCCGGCGGCACGGGCTGAAAGGAAATCACCGAAAAGGTTCGCCGGCCATAGGCTTTGCCAATTTCGCTGGCGCAGGTGTCGGAGAGTTTGGCGCTGAAGCTGGCGGCATAGGCCAAACTGAGAAGGGGGATCCAGGTTTGGGCGATCGCCTGGTCAGCAGCTAAGGACAACAGCCCGATCGCCCCGGCACAGAGGGCCCCACCAAGGGCCGATCCCCAAACGTTTTCCGGGCCCCTTGCGCCCGATCGTTTCTCGGCAATGCCAGCGGCTTCCTTGCGGGCCAAACCCACCCGAGTGACGGCCGACCCCGCCAAAAAGTAGAACCCCACCACGGCATAGCCCGGCCAGCCCATGCAGCCCCACACCAACACACCCAAAATCCAAGCATGGACAATGCCGGCCGGCGTGAGCAGTTTTTTGGGGGCGATCGCCACTAGGGTGAGCAGCAGTGTGTTCAGCACCGCGGCCGTGAGCCAAGGGTGTTGGGTCGTTTGCTGGGTAATGGGCGTTGCGATCGCGCTGAAATCCACGGCAGCCTTTTCCTTCAGACTTCTTCTGTCATGCTATCAGGTGGATGGTGGCTCCCTCTGACTTTGGCAATTTCTCTAAACCGTTCTCATCATGATCACTTCAACAGCGATAACTTCGGCAACCGGGGCTGCAGCTACTCCCACAAATTTGGAAGTAACTCCCACGGGTCAACCCTTCGGTTCCGAAAATTCCCGGGCGATCGCCCTGTTTCACTTAGCCTTTCCGGTGGCCGACCTGGCCCAAACCAAAGCCTTTTATATGGATGGGCTGGGTTGCACCGCTGGACGCGAGGGGCCCAACTCGCTGATTTTGAATTGCTATGGCAACCAAATTGTGGCCCACGTGAGTCCTGGGGCCTGCCAACCGCAAAAGGGGATCTATCCGCGCCATTTTGGGTTGGTGTTTGCGGCCTTGGCCGACTGGCAAGCCTTGATCGATCGAGCCGAGGCCAAACAACTCACCTTTGAACAGACCCCGCGCCGTCGGTTTCCTGGGGAACAATTGGAGCATTACACGGCATTTTTAGCCGATCCGTTCCACAATTTGCTGGAATTTAAGCACTATGTCCATCCTGAGGCGATTTTTGGGGCCGTTGATGACCAACGGGTGGGCGATCGCTAAAGGTCTGGGGATTGCGAACGTTTGGCCCGATCGAACGCTTGCGCCGATCGCAGATTGCCCCGATCCGCCGATCAGACACCGATCAGACACCGATCAAACACTGACCCAGAGATCGAACCGGGCTGTGCAAACCGCCAAGGGCCTAGACGGAGCAAGCTAGACTAGAAACAGTCCACACCGCCAGCAGCTTTCAGCATGATGCGCTTTTTTGGAATGGGATCTCCCTCGGAATCATCGCACCACACCGCTAACCGATCGCAGGCCGATCGAACCGGTGGGGGGCATCCCGGTTCATGGATCCTACCCACCCGATCGCGCCATCGTCGGCGACGGGCGATCGCCTCGGCCCTGCTGCTGTTTAACCTGTTGACGGTGACCGCGCCCGCCTTAGCCCAAGGTCAACTGGCCCAAGGCCAACATAACGATCGCTCTTCTTCGGAAGCGACTTCCACAACGGGCTCATCCGCCAACCAACCGGCCAATCAGCCTGCCAACCAGCGCCGCGGCCGCACCCTCACCTATGGCGATCTGATGGAAAAGTTGGAGGCGGGTCAGGTCAAGCGAATTGATCTATTTCCCGCAGAACAACTGGCCCGGGTCTTTTTGGATCAAAATGGTCGCGCCAGCTCGCCCTACGAAGTGACCCTGTTTGAGCGCAACCCGGAATTGATCGAAATTGCCCGGGCGAAGGGGGTGGAACTCTCGGTGCAAGAGTCGGTCGATCGCACCGCAGCCCTCAGTCTCATTGCCAATTTGCTGTTTGTGGGGTTGGTGATTGCCCTACTGGTGAACATTGTGCGCCGCACGGCCAACGCTTCGGGCCAGGCCATGAACTTTGGCAAATCCCGCGCCAAGTTTCAGATGGAAGCCAAAACCGGCGTGACCTTTGATGACGTGGCCGGGGTGGAGGAAGCCAAGGAGGAGCTACAGGAAGTGGTGACTTTCCTGAAGCAGCCGGAACGCTTCACGGCTGTGGGGGCCAAAATTCCGCGCGGGGTGTTGTTGGTGGGGCCGCCGGGAACGGGCAAAACCCTTTTGGCCAAGGCGATCGCCGGAGAAGCGGGCGTGCCCTTTTTCAGCATGTCCGGTTCGGAATTTGTGGAAATGTTCGTGGGGGTGGGCGCGTCTCGGGTGCGGGACTTGTTCCGCAAGGCAAAGGAGAGCGCCCCTTGCATTGTGTTCATTGATGAAATTGATGCGGTGGGTCGCCAACGGGGCGCGGGCATTGGCGGCGGCAACGATGAACGGGAACAAACCCTCAACCAACTGCTGACTGAGATGGATGGGTTTGAGGGCAACTCGGGGGTGATTATTATTGCCGCCACGAACCGCCCCGATGTGCTGGACTCGGCCCTGATGCGGCCAGGCCGGTTCGATCGCCAAATTACCGTTGATTTGCCCAGTTACACGGGTCGGCTGGCAATTTTGCAAGTCCATGCCCGCACCAAAAAGGTTGAAGAAGGCGTGTCGATCGAGGCGATCGCCCGGCGCACTCCCGGTTTTGCGGGGGCCGATTTGGCGAATTTGCTCAACGAGGCGGCGATTTTGACGGCCCGGCGACGGAAGCCGGCCATCAGCCTGGAGGAAATTGACGACGCGATCGACCGGATCACCATTGGCCTGAAGTTGGCTCCCCTGTTGGATAGCAAGAAAAAACGCTTGATTGCCTATCACGAGGTGGGCCACGCCCTGTTGATGACGCTGCTGAAGCATTCTGACCCGTTGAATAAGGTAACGATCGTTCCCCGATCGGGCGGCATTGGTGGGTTTGCCCAACAGGTTTTCAATGAAGAAATGGTGGATAGCGGTCTCTATACCCGTGCTTGGATTCTCGATCGAATTGTGATGACCCTGGGGGGACGGGCGGCCGAGCAGGAAGTGTTTGGCGATTCCGAAATCACCGTCGGAGCCAGCAACGATCTGAAGGTGGTCAGCACCTTGGCCCGCGAAATGGTCACTCGCTATGGCATGTCTGATCTGGGTACGTTGGCCCTGGAAAGCCAATCGGGCGAGGTGTTTTTGGGACGAGGTTGGATGTCGCAGCCGGAATATTCCGAAGAGGTGGCCGCCAAAATCGATCGCGCCGTGCGGGAAATTGCCGTCAACTGCTACGAAAAGGCCTGTCAGATCCTCCGTGAGCATCGAGAACTGGTCGATCGATTGGTTGATCAACTGCTCGACGAAGAAATGATCGAAGGGGATGAATTCCGCAAAATTGTTCGTTCCTACGTCCCAATTCCCGACAAGGATTACCCCGAGGATCGACAAATGCGTCAAGCCAGCAATGTCGGCAACCCGGCTGCGGCCAGGGTTTAGAACCGCGATCGCCCGATCGCTCTGGATCGATCACCCTGAATTGATCTGGATTGCTTTGGGTCGATCGCGTTGGCTTGATTGCTCTAGATCGGTTAATCAAAATCGATTGCTTTGGGTCGATCGCGTTGGCTTGATCTCGATTAATCGTCCCGACTTACTTAGTTTGCTTGGCCTGAATGGATTGATTGAAATCCAATGAGATCGATGCCCAAGCCGATCGCCTCCCATTGCCCCCCAATTCCCCATTGCTTGGAACCATGACGATCGAACAGCCCGCCCCGTCACCGCAAACGTCCGTGCAAATTGGCCCCTACCAAGCCATCACCCAGCCGGGAGGGTTTCAACTGCAATCTTTTTCCACCGATCAGGTCTATCGGTTTGCCGGAGCGGGAATGCCCACCAGCAGCATCAGTGAACCGATGGTGGATTTAGTGACCAGCTACATTGCCGAATGGGAACATCTTGTGTCGCCCAACGAGCGATCGGGAGCCATGTCATTTCGGGAAGTGTGGCAAGAGGCCGCAGACTACTTTGAGGCGATCGAGGGCATCGCAGAGGGGCGGCGCGGCTAAAGGCTCACTAATCGTTGAGGGAACCACTCAATGGGTTTCCCCTGAGCGCCGCCGATCGGGGGGCGCAGGCGGTGGCGGAGGAGCGGTCTTTTGCTCCAGTCCCAACAGAATTTCTGCCCATAGCGCGTTTGAGTCTGCGGGATCGGGTGTTTCGGCCGCTGGTTCCATCCCTTGATCCAAGGGGCGATCGGGGTTGCTTGCCTCACCCTGTGCCACCTTGGAATTTTCAGAGCTTTCGGGATTCTCGGAATTTTCGGGATCTTCAGGATTTACGGGAGCCTGGGGGTCTTCGTCCTGTGGGTACTGGCTGCCCATATAGCGCTCAATGTCCTCGATCGCCGCTTCTAAATCCTCCAGGGTAATTTCCTGGTTGGCGGGAGGTGCGGTTTCGGTTGCGGCCTGGGGGCTGGGGGCTGCTTCGGGTTCCACCGTGTCAAGGGCGGCCGCATCTTCAGGATCGGTCAGATTTTCCCGTAGGCGTTCGAGGGCCTCTAAGAAGGCCTGTTGGGCCGCCTGCCTGGCCCCATGATGCCGCTCCATCATTGTTAATTACGCTCCTAGTGGCTGTGCGATCGCGAATCCCCGCGCCCTGACCCTGGTGATTGAACTGGGCTGCCGCTGAGACGTTCCCGATCGATCGGCTGCCAAAACCAGTACCTCAGCCTTCGCTAGGACTGTCTCGATTTCAGTTCAACAGGCTGAATACTTCAATCCTATGCAATTCAGGTCTGTGGTTGTTGGATTCATCAACAACTCAGGAAATTCGCCCGTTGATTTATGTATCCCGCGATGTGTCCCGTGATGTGTCCCGCGACTTATCCCGCAATGCGTCCCGAGATATATCCCGAGATATATCCGGCGATCCATCCCGCGATCGACCGGGGTACTTTACAAGATTGAATACGAACAAAAAATAAGTAGAAGCAATAAACAGAAGCAATCAACAAAAGCAATCAACAAAAAAAGAGACCCGGAGACCGCGCCTATCTCAAGCATCCCTTAGTGCTGCTGCCTTCCGGCTCTGACACGGTTCGGGCGTTGGGATTGCGCGGATCCAGGTCGCAATAACCATACCATGAAGGGCCCCCGTTAACGCAAGGGCGAGAAACTCGGCGGTTTCTGAACCCGATTGATGGATGGAGGGTTAGGGACGCTTCCAGGTGGCGATGTTCCAGGTGTCGCTGTCCCAAGGGGTGAGATCCACGCCCTGCAATCGATCGCTGACGGCTCCCACTTTGGCCCGGGCAATGAGGGGAATCAGGGCCACATCCTGAATCAGTTGGTCATTGAGGGCAATCATGGCCGCCTGCCGTTTGATCGGATCCAATTCCTGGTCGGCTTTGGCCCAAGCTTGGTCATAGGCTGAGTTGCAATAGCGGGTGTAGTTATTCCGGTTCCAGTCGTTGGCTTTGCTGGCAATTTCGGCGCAAGTCCACCATTTCAGGTGTGCGCTGGGATCCGGGGAGGTGTTGCCGGTGGTGTAGAGCTGCAAATCGGCTTGGAAGCGGTTTACGGTGTCGGCGTTGGCCGGGTCGCCGGAGAAGAAGGCTCCGGCATCCACGGACTTCAGTTCCACGCCAATCCCGATCGACTCCCAAGCTTGCTTCACAATCTCCTGGGTTTTCTGGCGCAGGGGATTCACCGAAGTGACAAACAGCACCCGCATTTCCACACCGTTTTTGTCGCGAATTTGGTTGCCGTTGGTGTCTTTCCAACCCGCTTGATCCAACAGTTGGGCTGCTTTTTGCAGGTTGAATTCCACTTGGTTGTTGGGTGAGGCAAACTGCTGGGGAGCGATGATCAGATTGGCTGTGGGATTGCCGGTGGGGCCATAGAGCTGCTGGGCAATGGTGGCGCGATCAACCGCGAGGGCAAAGGCCTGGCGCACGGTTTTATCCGTGAAGAAGGGGTGGGGAAACTGCACGCTCGATCGCTCCCCGTCGGCAGTGGCCCGGTTGGGGTCAGTGAAGTTAAAGTGAATCCGCTCCGATTGGGCCCCGGTCACGGCCAGCAGTTTGCCCTTGCCGCCGCTTTCCAGTTGCCTCAAAATCGGCGCTTCCACCTGCGGATTGTAGGCATAGTCGGCATCGCCGGTTTGCAGCACGGCCCGGGCGGCCGAGGTGGCATCGCCGCCGCCTTTAATTTCCACCTGCTCGAAGGCGAGGCTAGCCCGATCGCGGTAGTTGGGGTTCGGTTTGTAGACGATCGAATCACCCGGCTTGAAGGACTCCACTTGATAGGGGCCCGTCCCGATCGGCTTCAGGTTGGCCGGTGCTTCCTTGGCCCTGGCTCCCACATAGTCCTGAAAAATGTGTTTGGGCAAAATCATGCCGTTGTAGCCAGTGAAGGGCTGAGACCAACTGGCCGTGGGCGCTGTGAATTCAATCCGCACCGTTTGCGGATCGATCGCCCGCACCGATTTCACCATGGCGTAGTCCGTGAGGGTGGCCGCGCCGGTTTTAGGATCGCTCAAAAACTCATAGGTAAAGACCACATCCTCAGCGGTGAAGGGTTTGCCATCGGCCCACTTCACGCCGGATTTCAGCTTCCAAGTGACCGATCGCCCGTCCTTGGCCACACCACCGTTGGCCAGGGTGGGTTCTTCTGCCGCCAAAAACAAAACCAATTTGCCCGTTTTGTCGTAGCTGGCGAGGGGTTCATAGACCACGCGCGCCCCGTCAAAATCCTTATTTCCTGTGGCCAGGTGGGGATTCAAAATGGTGGGGGCTTGCCAATAGAGCAACTTCAGGGTTTTATCCGCTGGGCCGCTGGCGCTGGGACGGTTGGCGGAGTTGGTGGATGCGCCGCCGCCACAGCCCCCCACCAGCAAGCTGGCCACCAGCCCGATCGCCCCCAACGACTGACGCAACTGGGGTGATCGAGCCGGAGCGATCGCCCTTGTCCATTTCCGAGGCCAAAACAGGTTAGGCATGAATCGCCACCAGACACCACAACATCAATCGAAAACCACAATAACAGCCAACAATAATCCGTCTGCCTTAGTCTGTCTCGTGCGATCGATTAACGTCCCTGTCATGCTCCCGCAACGTCCCCGCAATGCTCCCATGGCTCCCACTGCTCCCATCGCTCCGTGGCCGGTAGCCGCCGCCGACCCAATCAATTCCTGAAATCACTTCTAGAATGAGATTAGGGAAATAAAATTCAGCAAAAATCAATCCTAATCAACAGCATTTGAATCGGGTGAATCGCGAAATTTTTTAACCAAGCTCTTGATCACCATGGACTGGCCCGGAACAATGAAGGATTCGGGATCCACCAGGGATCGACCTTGAACGCTGTTTGTCGTTGCAGGGTGCGGCGGAAAACACCATGAATGCCCAGTCATCCGAGAGGGTGTCTGAAGATTCAACAGCGCTGTTGAATGTTTCTGAATGTTTGGCCGGATGGCAAACCACAAACCAATCAGAGGACGAGTCAGATCCTGAAGCTTGGAGGCTTATGGAAAATCAAGCGAGTCCAGGGTTATTGCCAGTGACCCTGGAGTTGTATGAACGGGCGATGGCTTCGGCTAGTTGTGGCATTGCGATCGCCGATATGAGCCGGCCCGATCGCCCCCTGATCTATTGCAACGAAGCCTTCGAGACCATGACAGGCTACCGCCGGGAAGAGGTGTTGGGGCGTAACTGTCGGTTTATGCAGGGGCCTGACACGGATCCGGTGGCGGTGGAGCAACTCAGCCAGGCCATTCGCCGGGGCGAGGCCTGTGAGGTGGTGTTGCTCAATTACCGCAAGGATGGCCGGCCCTTTTGGAATCGCCTTTCGATCGGCCCCGTGCATGATGCGGCGGGCCATTTGACCCACTACATCGGCGTGCAAACGGATGTGACCGAAGCGGTGGAAGCCCGCAAGCGCCAAAATCGGCAATTGCAAGAGGAACAACTCCTGAGCGGCGTGACCCAACGCATTCGCCAAGACCTGGACTTGACGGCGGTGTTGAGCACGGCGGTGAATGAGGTGCGCCAACTGCTGCAGACCGATCGGGTGGTGGTCTATCGCTTTAACCCCGACTGGAGCGGCATTGTGGTGGCCGAGTCCGTGGGCGAGGATTGGGATGCGTCGTTGGATGTGACGATCGAGGACACCTGTTTTCAGGTCAGCCGCGCCCAGGATTACCAACAGGGACGCATTAGCGCCATCAGCGACATTGAAACGGCTCCCCTGAGCGAGTGCCATCGCAATTTGCTGCGTCGGTTCCAAGTGCGGGCTAATTTGGTGTTGCCCATCTCTGACCATGGCCGGCTCTGGGGTCTGTTAATTGCTCACCATTGCCACAGTCCGCGCCAGTGGCATCCGAACGAAATTCATTTGTTGGAGCGGTTGTCCCATCAATTGGCCGTGGCCGTGTTGCAGGCGGAACTGTACGAACAGGCCCAAGCGGAAATTCGGCGGCGACAGGCAGCGGAGGACAAGCTCGCGGATAAGGCGGCTCAATTGGAGGCGGCATTGCAGGCCCTGAAGTGGCAGCAGGCCCAGTTGGTGCAGGCGGAACGGTTGGCGGGGCTGGAACAGTTGGTGGCGGGGGTGGCCCATGAGGTGAACAATCCGGTGGCCTTCATTGCGGGCAATTTGGCCCACGCGGGGCACTATATCCAGGATTTGTTGAATTTGGTGAATGTCTACCAAGCGGAGTGGGCGCGATCGGGGATGGCTCCTGCGGCCGAGGTGGAAGCGTTGGTGGAAGAGGTGGATCCTGCTTACATTGCTGAGGATTGGCCACGAATGTTGCAATCGATGCGATCGGGCGTGGAGCGAATCCAAAAGATTGTTCGATCGCTGCGGGCTTTCTCGCGGTTGGATGAGGCAATTGTCAAGAGCATTAACCTCAACGAGAGTTTGGATAGTGCCTTGGTGTTGTTTCAAGGGCGGCTGAATGCTTTGCGCAGCGGTGATCAACTCCACTCAATTCAGCTCATTCATGAGTGGGGAGCACTGCCGGCCATCACTTGCTATCCGGGCCCGCTGAATCAGGCGTTGGCGGCGCTGATTGAAAATGCGATCGATGCTTTGACGGTGGCGATCGAGTCGCCCCCATGGTTAGCCAAGGAAGAACGCCCCACCATTTGGCTGGTCACGGCCCTGGATCCGGCCAGCGGGCGGGCGGTGATTCGAATTCGAGACAATGCCCTCGGCATTCCGGAAGCGGTGCACGATCGCATTTTGGATCCTTTCTTTAGTACGAAGCCGATCGGGCAGGGGACGGGGTTGGGCCTGTCGATCGCCTATCAAACCATTGTGGAGCAGCATGGGGGGCGGCTTTGGTTTGAGTCGGAACCCAATCAGGGCACGACCTTTGTGGTGGAGTTGCCCCCTGCACCGCCTGCGCTGGAGGAGGCAGAATCAGCGGCGGATTTGCCCGATCGATTTCTGATTCGGGGTAATTTGGGCGATCGACCCATACCGCCCATGCTGCCCAATGGTGGCGGGCGATCGATGCCGTCTCTGTTGCTGTCTAGCTAGGGGCTGGCTCCTGGACTGACGGGCGCTTCAGTCCAGGAGCCAGACTTGAGGCTGACTTTTGAACCCGCTAAGCACCAGTGATCAGCGCGCAAATTTGGTCGGGATCCGTGGGCAAATCGGCCGTGAGCACCTCCGGCCCCGTCGCCGTGACCAACACGTCATCCTCAATCCGAATACCGCGCACATCGGCAAATTGGGCCAACCGTTCCCAATCAACACAGTCGTCATAGCGATCGCGCCGAGCGGGGTCTTGCAGCAGGCCTGGCACTTGATAAAAACCGGGTTCGATCGTCACCACCATGCCCGCCTCCAAGGGGCGATCGAGCCGCAGGAAACACCAGCCAAACCGCTCACTGCGTTGGCGATCGGGCGCATAACCCGCGCGATCGCCCAGATCCTCCATGTCATGCACATCCAGCCCCAACAGGTGACCCACACCATGGGGAAAAAACAGCGTATGGGCATCCCGATCGACCAACTGCGCCGGTTGCCCCCGCAAAATGCCCAAGTCCACCAGGCCTTCCACCAACACCCAAGCCGCCTTATGGTGGATGTCGCGGTATTCCACCCCCGGCCGCACCGCCGCCACCGCCGCATCATGGGCCGCCAACACCACCTCATAAATTGCCCGCTGCGTGGCGGAAAACTGCCCCGATACGGGCCAGGTGCGGGTAATGTCGGAAGCCCAGCCGCTGGCCACCTCAGCCCCCGCATCCACCAACAACAAATCTCCCGGCGTGAGGGGGTGGTGGTAGCGCTCATTGTGGAGCACTTCGCCCCGGGTGGTGACAATACTGTTGTAGGCGGGGCAAGCCTCCTGGGCGATCAAAGTGGCTTCGATGGCCGCCCGCACGGCCGCTTCCGTGGGGGCTTGGCGAGTGGCCGCGAGGCCGGCCCGGTGGGCAGCCACCGCGATCGCCGCCGATCTCCGCAACTCTCCTAGGGCTATCGGATCCTGGGTCGATCGCACCGCCACGATCGCATCCACCAGGGCCCCATCGGGGCCGTTCGCCTGGGCCGGTTGGGGAAGTGATCGCCCCAGCAATGTTTCCTGATCGGCCCGAGCCGCAGGCGACTGCACCGCAATGGTGGCTACCTCCGCCACCCGATCGCCCAAATAGCTCGCCAGCTCCGCCAGGGGATAGGCATCCTCCACCCCCATTTGGGCCGCCAATTCCGCCCGCGAGGGTTCCGGCCCATGCCACAACGCATCATCAACCGTGGGCTGATCCCAAAACAGAATGGAGCGCCCGTCCAGGATCAGCAGCACGGCCCGCTCAAGGGACAGACCCGCAAAATATAAAAAATGACTACTGGCCCGAAAAGGATAGCGATTGGCGGGAAAATTTCGCGCCGCCCCTTGCCCAGACCACAGGGCCACCGGAAACGACACTCGATCGCTTAACCGGCGACGGCGATCGCGCAACCCATCGACAAAACTGTAATCACTCATGTTCTGATCTCTGTTTCTGATCTCTGTTTCTGATTTTTGCTCGCTGATCGGCATTGAATTTCAGGCTATGGGGCCTAGGTTATTAATTTCGGACTATTGGTTCCAGGTTATTGGTTCTAGGCTATTAGCTCCAGGTTATTAATTTCAGGCAATCTGTGATCGAAATCTCCAACCGTTCCGCAAGCTGCTCAAGATCCGTGAATGGGCAAACTCATCAGAAACTGAGACCCCTGGCCCAACTCCGATCGCACCATTAAGCTACCGCCATGTTTTTCCACCACAATTTGGCGAGCGATCGCCAAGCCCAACCCTGTGCCTTTGCCAACGGCCTTGGTAGTGAAAGTGGGATCAAAAATCTTGGACTGCAATTCCTCGTTCATGCCCTTGCCATTGTCTTGAATGGTCACTTGCACGTGATCATCCACCCGTCGAGTGCCAATCGTAATGGTTTGCGGATGGGCCGCTAACGCCTCGAATGCTTGCCCTTGTGCTAGCTCATCAAACATGTCGATCGCATTGGCCAAAAGATTCATAAACACTTGATTAAGCTGTCCCGGAAAGCAATCGATTGCCGGAATGTCCCCATAGTCTTGAATGACTTCAATGGCGGGACGATGCTCATTGGCTTTTAGTCGATATTTCAGAATCAATAATGTGCTGTCGATTCCTTCATGTAAATTGGCTTGAACTTTATATTCAGTATCTGCCCGCGAAAAGGTGCGCAGACTATTGCTAATACCTTTAATGCGATCGGTTGCCAATTGCATCGATTTCAACAAGGTTGGCAAATCTTCACTCAGAAAGTCTAAATCAATCTCTTCTGCATTTTCCGTGATGCTGGGTTCAGGGTTGGGATAATGTTGTTGATAGAGTTCTAAATGACCAATGAGATCCTGAAAAGAATCTTGTAAATTTTGAATGCTGCCATTTAAAAAGCCGATCGGGTTATTGATTTCATGGGCAACTCCCGCCACCAAGTTTCCCAAAGATGCCATTTTTTCGCTTTGAACAATTTGTAGTTGAGATTGTTCAAGCTGTTGAGCATAGGTGCGTGCTTGCTGATAGAGCCGAGCATTTTCCAGTGAAATCGCTGCTTGGGCACAAAGAAAATTCAGAACCAAGAGCCGATCGCTCGTAAATACATTTTTCGCAGCTTGGTTACTGAGATACAAAATGCCTACCAATTGCGCTTGGTTGAGAATTGGTAAGCACAATATGCTTTGGGGCATCGGGCGATCAAGAAAAGCATCCCTGATCGGCAAATGGGTTTGACCTTCATTGATCACCACTGACTCTCTAGTATTTTTCACCCATTGAATTAGGGGTAAAGGCAGGGAATTTTCATTCTGAAGAGGGATGGTGCAAAGCTTGGTCGTTTCCGTGGAGGCGATCGCCCGCACTAACCATTCACCATCATGATCAGGAACCATCAAAACGCACTGGTCACCGCCGGAATACTGCAAAATAATTTGCGTTAATTGTTGCAGTAGCTCCTCTAGTTGAATGGTGCTAGCGATACTTTGAGATGCTCGAATGATAGCTACCAAGTCGAGCATGACATTGAGATTATTACTGCTGGAATTTTGTGTGGCGGTGGAGCTATAGGTTGCTGTCGCAACAGAAACAAATGTTTCCAGAGGATTCAATTTCTCGGAAGTCGATTCGAGAATAGGAGCCAGCAATTTGGGATAACGCTGTTCGATGTCACTGACCTTCGCCTTTGCACCCCATCGGGCATAGCAGTAATAGGCTTCTTGCATATAGCTGGCGGCGAATTTTTCCTTATTCCAATCTAAATAGAACTTGGCAGCGAGTTCATTCGCTAAAGCTTCTTCCTGTAAGAATCCCTGTGCCTTGGCTCCATCAATGGCGCGATCATACAAAATACCGGCTTCGTAAAACTTTTCCAGCACGCGGCACTTTTCTGCTTCTAACAAATCCACCTTATGTTGATGATTAATTGGCGATTGATTGGCCCAAGTGGCTAAGGTGGCTTGCTGCTGTTCTCCGAGAGATAAGGCCCGCGATCGCCCTAAGCTGGACTGAGTAGTGGCAACCCGAAAGTAAGTTAACCCTGCATAGAAATAGAAAACTGAAATATGAATATGTCCCGTGATGATATACATGCAAGGGGAGCCTGCGTTGATATAATCAATAGCCCGCTCATAATGATCAAAAAGATAAGCCAAAATCAATTTATAAATATAAGCAAATGCCAAGCCAGACGATTCATTTTTTTGTACATACTGGGGGAACATCACAGTTTCATCATAGCTCTCACCAATTAGCCGATCGGGGTAATCAGTGTTGGTCACAAAGCCTTGAAAAGCTTGCTGCTGCATGCGCAGATAACTTACAGGATTTTCTCGCTTCATTTGGCTCAAAATGATGCAATATTGCTCCATCTCCGGTTCTATATCAGTTAGACAAAAGCCAGAGAAAAATTGATTAAAAAAGTAATTATTAATGCTATAAACTGCGTAGAGTAAATTGCCGGTTTCCATTCCCAATAAATAGCTTTCCTTGAGCATGGGAATGGTTGATCGCAAAGAATTATGGCGATGCTGAATAAAAATACTAAATAGAAAAAGGGTCATGGCCCGATATTCAGGAGCACTGAAGCGATCGAGCAACTCTAAGGACACCTTGCCAAACTGATATCCCTTTTCAAACTCATTGTAAGAATTGGTCAAAATTAGGCCATAGCCACTGTAGCCAATCATGGAAACAGAGCTGTTACCAAATTCCAAGGATAAGCTCACCATCCGCGCACAAACCAATGGAAAGAGTTCTATCTTCACCATGTAGATCGGTGCAAAAAGTGCCGCCATTAACTTCATAGCTGCCATGATCCGAGGATTGGTCATGGGAGCAAGATGCCCCAGATCCTCAATGACATAATCTTCAAGTTGCTGAGCTAATGCTTCAAGCACTTGATGACTCATGGTTGAGTCGGCTTGGGTGGGCAAGGCCACACCCAGTTCCGAAAGTGCATTGGCCCCGACTGCGATCGCCTCTAACATTTGGTTGCGAGTGGCGAGAGCATTAATTTGAATTTTGTAGATTTCTACCTTGTCTAATGGATTTTGGGCTGCCGTTAAAACCTGCTGACAATGATTGTCCATCTCGGCAATGTCGCCCATGAGGCATGCCACCTCGGCCGCTAAGATATGTAGCTCCAAACTCAGGTGGTATTGTTTCTGCCAACGATCATTGGATAGGAGCGATAACCCCGTGTTAACAAAGTTGCTGGCAGCCGCATAGGCCGTTGCCATTTTGGCTTTTTGGGCAGCTTCCAAATTACTTTGAGCCAAGGAAAACCGTTCTGTATCGGTGGTGAGTAAGTCTTGGCCTAAATTTAGGTGGTTAATAATATCAAATCGTCGATTTTCTAACTCTGAACCAGAGAGCTGAGTCTGCAAAAGTTGACCAATCATCAGATGGGTCATGGGTTTCTGAGCCGGATCAATCAGGGAATAGGCGGCCTGTTGGACGCGATCGTGTAAAAAACGATAGGTTGGATTAACCTGCGGTTCCTGCACCTCCCGATCGGCTGGGGTTAGTACCTCCGGCTGGAAAAATTTATAGACCTGACTGTTGGGTAAAACCAAGCCCTCTTGCAACGACTTCCAAAGGGCATTGGCTGTTTCTGCGGCAGATTGTTGAGCAATAATCGAGAGGGTTGTTAAGTCGAATTGGTTACCCAAACAAGCCGCTAGCTTTAAGACCGATCGCGTGGATTCAGGCAGCTTTTGAAGCCGCGCCGCCATAAACTCCACCACATCATCAGTCGTGGTTAGGGTGTAGATGCTGGAAATATCACATTCCCAATAGCAGGCTTCTCGGTTGAATGTAATCCAGCCTTCCTCGTGGAGCGACTTTAGAAATTGTGTTGTGAAAAAAGGATTGCCCTGGGTTTTCCGATTAATTGATTCAGTTAGGGGTAAGGCTCGATCGGGCGGGCAACGCAATGTATCAGCCACTAAATCATTGGTATGTTCTAGACTCAGTGGATTTAGGGTAATGGTGTTAACAATCGCTTTTTCTTTGATCAATTCTTCCAGAGTAACCAGGAGGGGGTGAATGGGCGAAACCTCATTATCGCGATAGGCTCCCAACATGAGTAAGTGGGCACTATCCCCCATCAAAACCTTCAAAAGTTGCAAAGAAGCTAAATCTGCCCACTGTAAGTCATCTAAAAAAATGACCAGGGGATGATCGGGCCTTGTGAAAACCTGAATAAATTTCTGAAACAGAAAATTAAACCGATTTTGGTCGGCTGCTCCTGATAGTTCGGGCACGGCTGGTTGAGACCCAATGATGGTCTCCAGCTCGGGAATGACTTCAACCAAAACTTGTCCACTTTCTCCCAAGGCTTGCAAAATTTTGGTTCGCCATTGGTTTAAGTGACTATCTGGCTCAGAAAGCAAATAGCTCATTAAATCGCGGAAAGCTTGCACAAAAGCCGAGAGAGGAACATTGCGATTGAATTGATCAAATTTCCCCTTAATGAAATAGCCTTTTTGGCGAGTGATAGGCTTGTGAATTTCATGAATGACGGCGGTTTTGCCAATTCCGGAAAATCCCGCTACCAGCATCAATTCTGTGCTTCCTTGGGCAACGCGTTCAAAGGCTGCTAATAAATGAGCAACTTCCCGATCGCGCCCGTAGAGTTTGTCAGAAATCAGGAATCGATCGCTTAAATCTCGAGTTCCCAACTCAAAAGGCTGAATTTGTTGAGTGGCCTCCCACTGTGTCCAACATTCCTCCAGGTCATGCTTTAACCCTTTCGCGGTTTGATAGCGATGTTCTGCGTTTTTTGCCATTAATTTAGAGACAATGGCTGCCACCATGGAAGGAATCGCGGGATTCACCTGGTCAAGCGCTGTGGGTGTTTTGGCAATGTGACAGTGAATGAGTTTGAGGGGATCCGCTGCTTCAAAGGGGAGCCGACCACTCAACAATTGATAAAAGGTGACTCCAAGGGCATAAAAGTCCGTGCGATAATCAATGCCGCGATTCATGCGGCCGGTTTGTTCAGGGGCTAAATAGGCAATGGTTCCCTCAAGAAGATTAGGGTTCTGAATTTCCTGAGTTTCCTTGGGCAGCACGGAAGCAATACTAAAGTCAATGATCTTGATTGCTTTGGTGCTGGGTTGAATCAAAATATTAGCGGGCTTGATATCTCGATGAATAACGCGGCTTTGGTGTAAGTCATGGAGAATTTCGGATACCTGTAAGGCAATTAACAGAAAATCAGTTAACGAAATCGAGTATTGTTTTCGGTAATTTTCTAGGGAAATGGCGTTGAAATCTTCCATCACTAGGGCATAACTGTTGCCATAGGCTTCTAAACTATAGGGATGTACAATACCCGTAATGTTCAAAGACTTGGCGATGCTATATTGATTGCGAAATTGTGTCAGCTCGTTAAAGCTGGGATACTCATGGCAAAGAATTTTGATGACGACCGATCGCCCTGTATCCGTCTGAATTGCCCGGTAAACGGCTGTGCGAGATCCTGAGTAAAGTTGCTCAGTAATTTCGTAACCATCAAGGTTGGGCCACAAAGTGGGTGAGGTTTGTTGCAGTGGGCTAGTCATGGGCCACGGTCATGCAGTTGAGGGGTGGATTCAGCGCCTTAGTCCTGACCCAAGCCTTGATCGAGGCTGATTGGGCCATGGTCTTGATTGTGGTTTGAAGAGTTTTGGGGCTTAACTTGACGACTGCTTGAGATCACGTTAGCTCGGCTCTAATCATAGCAATTGCAATCACAAGTTGCTAGATTAATGGGCAAAAAATTGAGTTAAGTTCAGCAATAATCAAGCAGAGCTATGTTAAAAGAATGCTCTATAATGAATTATTGAATGTTTTATAACTAAATAGTTATTTTGAAAATCATTGAGTATTGTGCTTTAGAATTGACTTAAAAATGCGATTAAAAATTTATTGAGAAATTAATTTCAAAAAATCTCAGCAGAAATTATACTGAAAATCCATAATAAGAATAGCATTTTCAAGAAATTTTGTTCCGAAACCATAACCAAAGAGTGATTGTAGTGATCACAAAAATTCATCAATCGCCTAAGCTAAAAATTAAGGCCCATTTGGTGTGTTGGTTGATGAAACAAATTGAACGTTGGCTTTGATGCTGAAAATACTCCCTGGATCAATATCGAGAATCAAATGGATAGACAGATGGACATAGAATCAGTTGTTGAAATTTTGAAAGCAGACTATCAGAAATTTCCTAAGGATCAAACATTTGAAATTTACGATCAGGAGGTTTATTTCAAAGATCCAACGAGCGAATTTCGAGGAGTTGATCGCTACCGAAAAACGATCGCCTTTATTGATCAATGGTTTCAGGATCCTTGCCTCAGGCTGCATGAAATTGCTGTGACAACCGATCGCACGATCCGCACAGACTGGACTCTGACTTGGACGACACCAATCCCCTGGAAACCGCGAATTTCGATCACCGGTTGGAGTGAGCTGGGGCTGAATTCCCAGGGTTTAATCAACTCCCACATTGACTATTGGCAATGTTCCATCTGGGATGTGTTGAAACAGCATTTTGCTCGCGCAAACGGTTGACAGATCGCGCAACCTACCTGAGACAGGCTTCAAAAAGCTTTACAAAAAACGCCATAATGGAGGCGCACTGGGCGATCGTCTCCTCCGAAACAAAGGCAATTCCATCATGCGCGTAATTTTGATGACCGGCAAAGGCGGAGTCGGTAAAACCTCCGTCGCCGCAGCCACCGGCCTGCGCTGTGCCGAGCTGGGCTACAAAACCCTCGTCCTCAGTACCGATCCGGCCCATTCCTTAGCCGATAGCCTGGATTTAGAGTTGGGTCACGACCCGATCGCGGTGCGACCGAACCTGTGGGCGGCGGAGTTGGATGCCCTGGCAGAATTAGAAGGAAATTGGGGCGCAGTGAAGCGCTATATCACGCAAGTCCTGCAAGCGCGTGGCCTAGAAGGTGTGCAAGCGGAAGAATTGGCGATTTTGCCGGGAATGGACGAAATTTTCGCCCTGGTGCGCATGAAGCGGCACTACGACGAGGGTGAATACGAAGTCTTGATCATTGACTCAGCCCCCACGGGCACGGCCTTGCGGCTTTTGAGCCTGCCGGAGGTGGGCGGTTGGTACATGCGCCGCTTCTATAAGCCGCTGCAAAGCATGTCTGTTGCTCTGCGGCCATTAGTGGAACCGATCTTCCGCCCGATCGCTGGTTTTTCATTGCCGGATAAGGAAGTGATGGACGCGCCCTACGAGTTCTATGAACAAATTGAGGCGTTGGAAAAGGTCTTGACCGACAGTTCCCAAACTTCGGTGCGGCTGGTGACCAATCCAGAAAAAATGGTGATCAAGGAATCGCTGCGGGCCCATGCTTACCTGAGTTTATATAACGTGGCAACCGATATGGTGGTGGCCAATCGGGTGATTCCGGCGGAGGTGAGCGATCCCTTTTTTGATCGCTGGAAAGCCGATCAGCAGAAATATAAGGATGAAATTCACGAGAATTTCCGTCCCTTGCCGGTGAAAGAAGTACCGCTTTTTTCTGAGGAATTGTGCGGATTGGCAGCGCTCGATCGCCTGAAGGAAACTCTTTACCCCAACAACGAAGATCCTGCTCAGGTTTATTACAAAGAAACGACCTTGCGTGTGGTGCAGGTGGACAACACCTACAGTCTGGAAATGTACTTGCCGGGCATTCCTAAGAGCCAGATTGAACTGAGCAAAACCGGTGATGAACTGAATGTTCGGATCGGTAACCATCGCCGTAATTTGGTGTTGCCCCAAGCCCTGGCGGCTCTGCAACCAACGGGCGCTAAAATGGAAGAAGATTATCTGAAAATTCGCTTTTCAGAACCCGCTAAGGTCTAGCGTTGATTATCTGGTTTCCGTCACCTCAAATCCTGAAGGCTTAAAAGTCACGAACTTGGAAAATAATTTCCCTGGAAGATCATAACCCTGAAAGATCGTGATCTTGGCAGACCGTGATTGTGCGAAAGTGCGGGGGCAAGGGGCTTAAGCCCCTTGTCTTTTGGGGAACTAGCTTAAGATAATTTGGGCTAAATAGGTGCTGAGTTAAGATCAAACCGGCTTGTTCGGTATGGGTGACAGCAGGATCAGAGCTAGCCAGAACTGGATAGGTAATGATTTGGTTTTATAAAACTTCCTTGGTTCACAAGAATCATGAAAAAAACAATATTTTCGGTAGCGCTCTTTGGTAGCGCTTTTTTACTATTTTGGGTGCAATTTATTGTTGCAAAAAGCCTGCTGCCTCTGTTGGGGGGAACACCGGCCGTTTGGAATGTTTGCCAGGCTTTCTTTCAAATGATGCTGTTGGCCGGCTATGGCTATGCGGCTTGGTTGAGCGATCGCCCGTCGTTACGCTCTCAGTTTTGGATTCATGGAGCTGTGGCGATCGGGGGTGGGTTGGCGCTTTGGAGTCAGTTTAACCAAGTCTTGAGTCAATCAACCATTACTGTCGATCGCCCCTTAATTACTCTGCTCCAAATTTTGTTTTTAGGAGTGGCTTTGCCGTTTTTTGCCCTTTCAGCAACGGCTCCCTTGTTGCAACGGTGGGTATCGCAAACTCGGTTAGATTTAGGTAAGGATCCCTATGTCCTTTATGCTGCGAGTAATGCGGGCAGCTTGTTAGGCGTTTTGGGATATCCAGGGGCTATTGAGCCGCTCTTTTCCCTGCTGGAACAGCGACAATTTTGGCAATTGGGCTATGGGATTGAGCTGCTTCTCATTGGGGCCTGTGTGCTAATTACTTGGCGCGATCGCAATTGGAATTCTGCGGGCGACTCAAATAACTTAGAACAATTTCTGCAATCAAAACAACAACCAGGATTAGAAAATTTTGAAAGTTTAGGAGATTTTAAAAAACTAGAAAACCTCGAAAATCTAGAAGAATTAACAACATTACCAGAACAATTAACCACCCTCGGTAATACACCAGCTAGTTCAAAAAATGGCGCAGTGGTTAATCGCCTGACGTTTGCTTCTGAGCCGGAAAGCTCGCCAAACAAACCCTTGCAACCCACTTGGCGCGATCGACTCCAATGGGCCCTATTTGCCTTCTTGCCAGCCAGCTTATCGCTGGGTGTCACCACCTATGTCACTACGGATTTGGCGGCAATTCCCCTCTTTTGGGCAATTCCCCTCAGCCTTTATCTATTAACTTATATTGTCGCTTTTTCCAATTGGCGATGGAGCGCGATCGCCTACCCACTGTCGATCGCCAGCTTGCCATTATTGGTGACTCCGTTGGTGTTTTGGTCGCGCTTGGATGGGGCCCAAAATTTGTGGGTGATGTTGCCATTTCACTGGCTGGGATTTGCGATCGCGGCCTTTGTTTGCCATCAAACTCTGGCGCTAATTAAGCCATCCGTAACTTACCTGACGCAGTTTTATTTCTGGATTGCTTTGGGGGGAGCTTTGGGCGGATCGTTTAACGCGATCGCTGCGCCCTCCCTGTTTTCCACAACCCAGGAATATCCCCTGATTCTGATTTTGACGCTGCTGTCGGTGATCAACTCCCACCGCTTGCCCAAGTGGAGTTGGATCGCGATCGGGCTGGGGTTGGGCGCACTGCTAGCAGGAATTAATTTCAATCATCTGGCAGACTATTGGGCCGCCTATTGCGTTGCTTTTGGCTTGCTGGCCTCGATTGGTTGGGCGCTGCAATTGCGCAAAACCAAAATTATTTCTGCGGGACTGGCCATTATTTTAATGATGCAATTTTCCGTGGGCTTACGGGGCGAGGTGCTGTTAATTGATCGCAGCTTTTTTGGAGTGAATCGGGTGGTGCGCGATCGCTCAAGACAGGTCATGTCCTTGCTCCACGGCTCCACACTCCACGGCCAACAAAGCCTGCTGCCCCAACGGCGCGATCGACCGCTCACCTACTTCACAGAAACGGGCCCGATCGGGGAATTTTTTGCGGGGTTTAATCAATCTCGGCGCGATCGGGTGGCGGTTTTGGGCCTGGGCATTGGTACGTTGGCCAGCTATGCCCAACCGGATCAGCAATGGACATTTTATGAAATTGATCCCACGGTGAAGTCGATCGCTCAAAATCCCGCCTATTTCAGTTTCTTGGAGCTGTCAAAGGGCAAGGTGACAGTGGAAATTGGGGATGGCCGTTTAAAAATGCAAACGGTGGGCGATCGCTCCCTCGATTTGGTAATTATGGATGCCTTTAGCTCCGACTCCATTCCCGTGCATTTAATTACCCGTGAAGCCATTGCCAGCTATCTCAACAAACTGACCGATCGGGGCTTGATTTTGGTTAACATTACGAATCGCTATCTTGACCTGTTGCCTGTCTTGGGAGCCATTAGCCAAGATTTGCGCTTAACGGCAATTCATCGCTGGGATTTGCGGGTTTTGGAAGCGGAAAAAGCAATCGGTAAAACCCCTTCCCATTGGGTGGCGATCGCCCGATCGCCCCAGGATCTGAATTGGTTAATCGATCGCCCTCAAACCCAATGGCAACCGGTTCCACCCCAACCCCCTAGCCAACTTTGGACAGACGATCGCTCCAGTTTGCTATCGGTGATTCGATCGCGCTAAATCTGTTCCCAAGTGGTCAGAAAATTGAGCGAACTTGATCTCGAAAAACCTATTGGGGCGGTAATCCGTCGAGCGTAATAATCGATTCCAAAATTGGCTTAGCCGCCGGAGCCGCCACCACCCCGCCAGAACCACCCGGAGGTTCATCAAAAATGGTCATCACCACATATCGAGGATTTTCAACGGGAAAAATGCTGACAAAACTGGCAATGACAGCCCCGCGCCGATAGCCGCCCCGTTCATCTTGTTTTTGGGAAGTGCCGGTTTTGCCCGCAATCCGATAACCCGGAATTTGGGCCCGTTTGCCCGTGCCCTGAGACACCACGGTTTCCATCATTTTCAGCACCTCGCGGGTGGTGGCGGCGGAAAAGACGGGCATCGGTTCCGGGTGGGCCGGTTGCCAATAGGGTTGCCCTTCAACGGTGCTGAGGCTGTCCACAATGTGCGGCGTGACGAGTTTTCCCCCATTGGCCAGGGCCGCGATCGCCCGCACCAATTGTAGCGGTGTGATGGCAACCCCTTGACCAAAAGAGGTGGTGGCGCGGTCAATTTTGGAGGCTAAAAAAGTCTGACGATCTTTAATTTGACCAGGGGTTTCAAAGGGCAAATCAACCCCGCTAGCTTGATTAAAACCCAGGCGCTGTAAGTATTGATAAAACACCCCTGGATCTAATCGCAAACCAATCCGAACTGTGGCAACATTGCTCGAAGTTTGGATGACTTTGCTCAGATTCAATTTCCCTAGCCTGGCAAAGTTGAAATTGCGAATGATTCGATCGCCCACTTGCACCGAACCATTGTCATCAAAGGTGTCATCCAAACTCAACACCCTCGAATCCAACCCCATGGCCATCACCAGCGGCTTGAAGGTTGACCCCGGTTCGTATAAATCCGAAACCACCCAATTCCGGAAACGGGCAACATCCGCCTCTGAGTAGCGATTGGGATTGTAGTTGGGTTCACAAACCAGGGCCCGAATGGCTCCCGTTTGCACATCCAGGACGATCGCGGCTCCCTTTTTGGCGCGGCTGGCGGTCATTTGAGCCTGCACGGCGGCCCGGGCGGCCCGTTGCAATCGCAAATCAAGGGTTAATTTGAGCTGTAAATCGTCTAAATAGGTCAACTGGTTCAGCCGATCGTTTTCCAGGCTGCCCAAGCGCGGCAGGGCATAGCCACCCGGGGCCCGTTCCAGGGTCACAGGACTGACCGATCGCGCCAACAGTCGCCCCATGGAATATTCCAAGCCGGTCTTACCTTGGCCGTCAAATAGGTTCACATAACCCACAATCTCCGCCGCCATCTCATCCTGGGGATAGACCCGACCGGGCCGCTCATGCAACTCCAGCCCATCCAAGGCCGTGCGCCGAATCCGTTGGGCCTGGTCTTCCGTCAGGGACTCGTGGAGCCGAATGCCGCTGCGGCCCCGCTCCAGTTTTTGGGCCACCTCTGTCACCGGTTCCTGCAAAATCGAAGCCACAAGGGCCGCCACCACGGATTTGGGCTTGTTGAATAGCTTGGGGTGGGCGTAGAGGGTGTAGGTGACCCGATCGAGTGCCAGCGCCACCCCGCGTCGATCGACAATTGAGCGGCGAGGCGCAAAGGGTTTGACCGTTACTCGCTGTTGGGCGCGGGCCCGGTTGGTGAGGGTTTCGCCCTGAACGCCCTGTAGCCACACCAACCGCAATACCAACCCCGCCACGGCCGCCAGCAAAACGCCGCCCACAACCGTCACCCGTTGGCGGGACGGGTTCACCTGGCGTGGGTCGGGCAACTGGGCGCGAATTTGCCGCCAGGTTTGCTCCCATTTTTGGGTTCGTGAGTCATCCCGATCGGGCGTTGGCCCCAACCAAGATCGAGGGCGCGATCGAGGGCGCGATCGGGCGCTGGGGCCCGGCTCACCGGGGCGATCGCCCCGTTTGCGAAATGCTTTGACGTTGAACGCTTCCAAGGGCCAATCGTCTCCTGCTCCTTGCCAATCGGCCGCCGATCCAAAGCTGCGGCGCGATCGCGCATCCCGATCGCCCGAGGCAGCATCTTCAGCGGGGTCAAACCGACTCATGGGCAGGCACAATCAATCGCAAGCGGTAACAGATCAAATCTTAAGGGGCGGTGGAGCGTTTGTGTGGGGAATAAATCGATAAAATAGCCTCGTCGCTGTGGTCTCAAAGCTTCCGGGCTATTTCTTTCCCCAATTTCGTTTTCCAAGCGATCAATACTCCATTTTTTGAAAGGTGCAAGGGATTTATGCGTGTTTTAGTGATGGGTGGAACGCGGTTTATTGGCGTTTATCTGACCCGATTACTGGTGGAAAAAGGTCATGAAGTCACCCTGTTGAATCGTGGTCGCAAGCCCTCGCCCGTTGAAGGTTTGGAAGTGATTCAGTGCGATCGCACCCAAGGCGATGAATTGAAATCAAAACTAGCTCATCGCCATTTTGAATGGGTGTTTGATAATAACGGTCGCGAACTCAGCGATACGCAACCGCTGGTCGAAGTGTTGCGCGGCAAAACCGAGCATTTTCTCTACATGAGTTCGGCCGGTGTTTACCTGAAAACCGACCAATTGCCCCACTGCGAAGCAGACCCCGTTGATCCCAAAAGTCGTCACAAGGGCAAACATGAAACGGAAAGTTATTTAGCCCACCATGATGAACCTTTCACATCGTTTCGACCAACCTATATCTACGGGCCCCTGAATTACAATCCGCTGGAATCTTGGTTTTTTGATCGGATTGTGCGCGATCGCCCGATTCCCATTCCCGGCAACGGATTACACATCACCCAACTGGGCCATGTGGCTGACTTGGCTAGTGCAATGGTGGCGGCGGCTGGTAACCCCAAAACCATTGGCAAAATCTACAACATTTCGGGCGATCGCTACGTCACGTTCGATGGCTTGGCGCGGGCCTGTGCATTGGCTGCCGGTAAAGATCCGGAGCAATTGCAATTGATTCATTACGATCCCAAGCAATTTGATTTTGGCAAGCGAAAGGCTTTTCCAATGCGCGTACAGCATTTCTTTGCCAGCAATCAACAAGCAAAACAGGATTTGGGATGGCAACCTGTCTACGATTTGGTTTCTGGGTTGCGAGATGCGTTTGAAAACGATTACTTACCGTCGGGAGCCGATCGCGCGGAAGTGGACTTTTCAACTGATGAAGAAATCGTGAAAGCCTTGGCTTAAATCTGCCGAAAATTCTCGCGAAATCGTGGGTGACAAGGGGCTTCAGCCCCTTGTCTGGTTGTGTTGAGGATGTCCATAGATTCTGATTAGGGTCGAGAGCGACCTGTGAGCAGAAATCCGAGGCGAATGATGCAGGTGATGATGACGCAAACCAGCCCGATCGCCCCGGCCAGCACGATCAATTCCAACAGGGCTAACCCGTTTCGCAACAGAGGAATCAGGCTGACTACCCCGATCGTAATCACCGGCAACAGCAATAAATCCCACCGCTCGATCGTCCGCGACTGTTGCAGCGCCACCAAAATAATCAGCAACCACAGGCCCGGCACGGCCGCCTCAATGCCGAACAATTGCCCCAAACTTTGCCCAAAGTTCCAAATTAATGTGCCCTGAACACCAGTAAACAGGCTGTGGCTGATCCACTCGCGCGTGCTGAATGGTGTGCCCGATCGCGCCTTGCCCTTGCTGGGTTTTGGGGAGGTGGCGGGTTGCGGTTGGGTTGGCGCTGGAGGATGGGGCGCAAGGGGGGCGGGGCCGGCGGCCATGGGCTGAGAGGTGCTGAGTTTGGGTGGCACGCTCAAAATTTGCAAACTGGGCTGGCCCGCGCCGGGATTCACCAACGGCAAAATGGTCACCTGATCAAGCCGCGCCAGTACCTCTTGGGCCGAGCTGAACCGTTGATTGGGCGTGAGCTGCACCAGCCGATCGAGCACCACGGCCAACTCATCGCTGACCGTCACCCCCGATCGCCAGCGCCATTGGCCCTGAAACGAGTCATAAAGGGTTTCAGGCGCTTGCCCCGTTAACAACACCAGGCAAGTCACCCCCAAGCTATAGAGATCCGTGGATGGGAAAACCATCCCGCCGGTTACCTGCTCCGGCGGCGCAAATCCGGTGGAATAGATGCTGGTGGACTGGTTATTCGAGCCTTGGGCCGCCAACCGCACGGAACCAAAATCCAACAAAAACAGCCGCCCATCCCGCCGCCGCATCAGATTTGAGGGTTTGATGTCTCGGTGAATAGCTCCCCGATCGTGAATGAAATGCAGCACCTTCAGCACTTCTCGCAACACGATCCGCGTTTCTGCCTCTGAGAAAGGGCCCTGATCCGCTAGCTCTTCTTCCAGATTTTGCCCGTCAATGAATTCCTGAACAATGTAGAAGTAGTCCTGCGTGCGATCGCCCGTTGGGGTGGGAACCGTGAGCGGAAAAAAGGCGAACAGATCCGGAATTTGGGGATGCTCATGGCCCAAAGATTCCAGCACCGCCGCTTCCTTCACAAACAAAGATTGGGCCAGGGCCAGGCGATCGCCCTGAAGGTCGGCCGGCGGCAAAAACTGTTTCACCACACATTTACGGGTTGCGGGGGTGTAGCGATCGATGGCTAAATAAGCCGCTCCGAAGCCGCCCTGCCCCAACAGACGAATCGGCAAATAGCGACCGCCCAAAATTTGCGGCATCCCGCAGCGCGAACAAAACTTTTGCCCCACAGACACCAGGGTCTGAGGGTGATCCAGATCGAGAAACTCGTTCCGGGGGCGATCGCACCCCGGCCGCGTGCAGTAAACCTCCATGGGGATTGCCTTCGGTCGCTGCCTCCAGTCTAAGCCAGGGGCCGCAACGGCCGGCAATTATTCCCCAGAAGGTCGATGGTTCAGATTTCTGATCAACTTTCTGATCAACCGGTTTCTGATCAAAATTTTAAAATTGGTTTCCGATTTGGTTGCCTATTGTTTTTTGATCACTTTTTTCTAAAAATCGGTTAACCCAAGATTGATTAGTTTGAAATTGATTAGTTCGAGATGAATTAATTCAAGATTGATTAACCCAAGATGGATTAATTCAAGATTGATGAATCTCAGATTAATTAATCCAAACTAATCAGCATTTCCGGCTCCGGAGAGCTAGGGACGCTCGGGGGCGGTGGATATAAATCAGCCGAAGCAAAATGGGGCAAAATGTCACGAGTGAAGGCTTCTGCGGCCTTGGAGCGATAGCGGTTGGGGTTGGTAATCACCTTGAGGATTCGTTCAACCCGGAAGTTTTCGATTTGGCTGCGGTGGAGGTGACCTAATTGCAGTTCTTTTTCGATCGCCGCTACGGAGACAAAGGCCGCGCCGAGACCTGCTTGAACTGCGTTTTTAATGGCTTCGATCGAGTTCAATTCCATATCCACCTTGAGGCGGCGGGTGTCAATTCCCGACTGACTCAAGACCGTATCAATCACTTTGCGGATGGTGGATTGGGAGTCAAGGGCAATGAAAGACAACCCATAGAGATGTTCCCGATCGATGGGATCAAGCTGGGCCAAGGGGTGCTGAGGTGGCAAAATCAGCGCCAGCTCATCGCGGGCATAGGCCAACACTTCCAAGGACTCTTGCAGCTCGGCCGGCACTTCGCCGCCAATAATGGCCAGGTCGATTTGGCCGTTCGACACGCTCCAGGAGGTGCGGCGGGTGGAATGCACATGCAACTGCACCCCCACCTCGGGATATTTGTCGTGGAACATGCCAATCATCCGAGGCAGCAAATAAGTCCCGGTGGTTTGGCTGGCCCCCACGATCAAGGTTCCGCCTTGGAGGTTTTGCAAATCTTTGATTGCCCGGCAGGTTTCCTGGCAAAGGGTCAGGATCTTTTCGCCGTAACTCAGCAGCATGTGGCCTGCTTCGGTTAGTTGGGCCCGGCGACCGCCGCGATCGAACAGGGGCACATCCAATTGGCGCTCTAGGTTTTGTACCTGCAAGCTCACCGCAGGTTGCGAAACATAGAGGCTGTCGGCGGCCCGCTTAAAGCTCCCTTCAGCGGCGATCGCCTTGAGGATGCGGAGTTGGTCAAGCGTGAATGGCAAATCGGACATAGACAGTACTACAGCCTGGAGAAAGCCATCGAGTGGAATGGGATGGAAATCGATCGGGAGTTGGCGAAGAAAGCCGTTGCTGCAAGATGTTGCGGCGCGATCGGGTGAAACGGCACAGGGTGAAACGGCACAGGGCGCAACAACACGAGGCGAAACAACACGAGGCGAAACAACACAGGGCGAAACAGCCTTTTGGCGGAAGGTCGCACTGGGAAGAGTCCCCAACGACAACCATCAGGGCCCGGGCCAAATTCACAGGCCCACCATTCTGGAGAAAGGGGGCGTGAATCGAGAGGTGACGGGGCGACTGAACCGTAGACAGTGAACCTTAGGCGATCGAACGGTGACAAATGATCATCAACCTAGGATCTCATCTCGACCTAGCCGCACGATCGCCCGTTCTTCATTATTCTGAAGCAGACCCCCACCATTTGATTAAAAACATTTATGAGAAAATTTCGGTTCCCTGATAGACCCAGGATCAAACACAGCACCAATCCCTGCGGCGCACCGACCAAAAACCGGTAAATTCCTATCCTGGAGCGCTGAGGCCGGTTGCTGCCGTCTTCCAGCCACCTTTGGGGATCTCCAACTCTCTCTGGGCTTGTTTCCAGCTATCTTGGGTTGTCTCTGGTGATTTCCAGCAATTTTCGGGGCGATTTCTGGCGCTCTCGGGTCACCTGTGGCGATTTCCAGTCACCTTTGGTCATTTTCGATTATTTCGGGTTTTGCCCGACTGGATCAACGATCCTCCCTCTGCCCTCACTGCCGATTGCGTGATTGATTGCATCATGATTTCCATTTTCTCCCTCGGATTTACTGGATCGATCGGCTCGATCGGGGCAATGAGTTCCCTCCTGGGTTTGGCCCCTTGGCTCACTCCCGCCTGGTTTCCCGCCAGCCATTGGATCATGCTGGGTTTGTTGGTGGGGTTTGCGGTTTTGCACAGCGGCCTAGCAGCCCTGCGGATCAAAGGCGAAGCCCTGATCGGCGCGCGGGCTTACCGGGTGTTGTTCGCCTTGGTCAGTTTGCCGGCCGCGGGATTGTTGATTACCTACTTTTTCAACCATCGCTACGACGGGATCCAACTTTGGCAACTGCAAGGGGAAGCTTGGGTGCAGCCGGTGGTTTGGATCTTGTCGGCCATTTCATTTCTGTTCCTTTATCCGGCCACCTTTAACCTGTTGGAAGTGGCCGCCGTCGCCAAGCCCCAAGTTCACCTGTACGAAACGGGAATTATTCGGATCACTCGCCATCCCCAGGCGATCGGGCAAATTATTTGGTGCGTGGGCCATGCCCTTTGGTTGGGAACCAGTTTCATGATGGTGACCTGTGCCGGTTTGATTGCCCATCACCTGTTTGCAATTTGGCACGGGGATCGGCGCTTGTATGGCCGCTATGGCGATGCATTCTTAAAAGTCAAGGAACGCACATCAATCATTCCTTTTCGGGCAATTTTTGACGGCCGCCAAACCCTTCAGCTTGCGGAATTTTTGCGTCCGGCCTATGTGGGGGTCACGGCCTTTGTGTTGGGATTTTGGTGGGCCCATCCGGCGCTCATTCGGCTAACGGCTAGCGTAAACTGGTAGGTATCGATCGCCGGGGACAGAGGACATTTCTAGATTGGTTTGCGTGACTAGCCTTCCTGAAATGTGCCAAATTCCCGGCGATTTTTGATTATTTTCGTTTATTTCTCGTCCAGCGTTTTTTAATATTTCTTTGCCGGTTCATAATGCTAGATACCATGGATGACTCCAGCTTCGATCGGGAAGTGCTACAAACGCCCGGTTTGGTGTTGGTGAACTTTTGGGCCCCTTGGTGTGGATTGTGTCGTTTGATTGATCCCCTCCTGAATAAGCTGCGATCGGACTGGGGTGAGTCGATCAAGTTGGTTAATGTCAATGCAGACAGCAATCTGAGATTAGCCAATTCCTATCGCCTCACCACCCTGCCGACGGTGATTTTGTTTCAGGATGGAAAACCAATTTTTCGGCTCGATCGCTTTGAAGGCAAAGAAGAGTTTTTGCGCCACCTAAACCGCGCTGTGAATCAAGTGGAATTGTCTCGATCGCTTACGTCCTAAGCAGTTTCCAAGCCGCCGTCGGTTCAAAACCCCCTAAAACCGCCGATTGCGTCCTTGGCGACTTGATTGGCGACCTGCGCGATCGGGGTGGGTCTGCTCTGCTGTTGGCGAACTCAAGCCCGCATCAGCCTCTTGTTGCCGTTTCCTGTTGCCGTTTTATGGATTGGTATCGCGTCCTTCGTCCGTTGGTGTTTTCGCCCTTGGCTCCTAGCCCCGAACGGGCCCACGACCAAGCCATGGAGTTATTGCAAGGGTTGGCTCAGTTGCGGCGATCGGCCACGGGGCGATCGATGCTCGCCAACCTGCGCCATTGGTTCACTGCCCAAACACCGGAACTGAGTCAAACCCTCTGGGGCTTGAAGTTTGAGAACCCCGTGGGCCTGGCGGCTGGTTTTGACAAAGATGGGGTAGCCGCCGGGGCTTGGGAGCAACTGGGGTTTGGGTTTGCGGAGTTGGGCACGGTGACGCTCCATTCCCAGCCGGGCAACCCGCAACCTCGGCTCTTTCGCCTGCTGCCCGATCGCGCAGTGCTGAACCGGATGGGATTCAACAACCAAGGGGCTGCGGCGCTGGCTGAACGGCTGGCCGCCCTTCGCCCTTCCCCCTGGGAAAATCCCAACATCCCGATCGGGGTCAACCTGGGCAAGTCCAAAATCACTGAATTGGAAGGGGCCGCCGCCGACTATTTGGGCAGCTTCCGGCTGCTGAAGGATTGGGGCGATTATTTCGTGGTGAATGTGTCTTCGCCCAACACACCCGGCCTGCGATCGCTCCAAGATGCCGATCGACTCGGGGAAATTTTGGACAGCCTTCAGCAAGACAACCAAGGCCAGAAGCCCCTGTTGGTGAAAATTGCGCCGGATTTGGAATGGAGCGCGATCGATGACGTAGTGGGCCTTGCCCAGCGCTTTGGCCTAGCGGGGGTGATTGCCACCAACACCACCATTCGCCGCGACCAACTGCAAACCAAAACCCTGAAGCAAACGGGCAATCCAATCACCGCCGAAGCCGGGGGCATTAGCGGCCAACCCCTGCGCGATCGGGCCACGGAAGTCATTCACCATATCTATCGCCAAACCGCTGGCCAACTGCCCATTATTGGCGTGGGTGGTATTTTCAGCGCCGAAGATGCCTGGGACAAAATTGCCGCCGGGGCCAGCTTGGTGCAGGTCTACACCGGCTTTGTCTACGAGGGGCCGGGACTGCCCCGCCGCATTGCTGAGGGCTTGGCGGCCAAGCTGGCGGAGCGTGGCTGGTCATCCATCACCCAGGCGATCGGCTGTGGTCACGGTTCCTTGGAGCGATAGGCTCGATCAAGCTGATCTAACCCAATCGATCTGACCTAATCGATCTGACCCAATCGATCTAACCCAATCGATCTGACCTAATCGATCTGACCCAATCGATCTAACCCAATCGATCTGACCTAATCGATCAAATCGAATCGGCCAAAGGAAATTGGTCAAAACCAGCACCGTTGCTACGGGAGAGCGATAGAATTCAACCTGTAAAACCCCTTTCATGAGTTTTTGACCAATGAAAGCTTGGATGAAATCGATCGCCCGTCGCGCTAGCCTGCTGGTGGCTGCCGTCGCTCTGTTTGCTGGTGTGTTGTTCGCCGTGGCTCCCAGCGCCCTGGCCGAAACCCACAGCGTGCAAATGACCAACCTGCTGAAGTTCTCCCCTGAAACCGTGACCGCCAAGGCTGGCGACACGATCGTTTGGTCGAACCCCGCTGGTTTGCCCCACAACGTGGTGTTGGAAGATGCCTCGAAGTTTGACGCGGCTGAAGTGAAGAAACTGGGCCAACTGTTGGGCAAAGGCGAAGCTGGCTTCACCCTGCCGAGCGACCTGCCTGCTGGCACCTACAGCTACTACTGCGCACCTCACCGTGGCGCTGGCATGGCCGGCAAGATTGTGGTTCAGTAACCACCGGCTAATTTATTAGGCTAATGACATTGGCTGACTACACTTTGTGGCAAGCCAGATAGCCCCAAGAATGCGATCGAGCGATTATGGAAAATGCAACCATGGGCCTAGTGCCTAAGGGGCTAAAGCCACGCTCAAAATCGCTAAAACTGACAGGATGATTGGGATCTAGGCTGATGGACTAGGAGCGACCTGGCTCCATCACTTGACAGGCTTTCGGTTGATAAGTTCTTGATTGATCGATTTTTAATTCACGAGGTTTCGATTTTTTAGATCAGCTTAAGTTGGCTTCAGTCGGCTTTAGGTTGGCTTTAAGATGGCTTTAGGTCAGCTTTAAATCAGCATTGTTTTCCCTTGATTGAGACCAGTATTAATGCATTTGAAGATCGGCGCGCAACTCAAATGGCGAACGGAACGCTAACGGTATTAACAGGCCCCAGCGGCGTGGGTAAGGGCACATTGGTGAAGCTGTTACGCGAACGCCATCCCGATTTGTATTTATCCGTTTCTGCCACCACGCGATCGCCCCGTGACGGCGAAGTGGACGGGCAGGATTATTTCTTTGTGTCGCGCGATCGGTTCATGGCCATGGCCGAAGCGGGTGACCTGCTGGAGTGGGCTGAGTTTGCCGGTAATTGTTATGGAACCCCGCGCCAACCGATTGTGGAGCGTCTGGCGCGGGGCGAGCAGGTGTTGTTGGAAATTGAGTTAGAGGGAGCGCGTCAGGTCAAAACCACGTTTCCCGAGGCGTTTCGGGTGTTTGTGTTGCCGCCGTCGCTGGATGAGTTGGAACGACGGTTGCGATCGCGGGGCCAAGATGCCGAAGCGGCGATCGAGCGGCGTTTGGCCCGGGCCCGCGAGGAAGTGGCCGCCGCCGATGAATTTGATCAGCAGGTGGTGAACGACGACCTAGACAAGGCGCTGATTCAACTGGAATCGATTATGTTCTCCCCGATCGCAACCCCTGTGGCTGGCGAAAGCTGATCAACCCTTTCGTTGCCAGTTCCCAAAGCCAGTTCCCAGACTTTTCGCGAATCGAAATCATGGGTCTTTGGGGCCTGTTTTCATTGCCCCAATCGTCGTAGGGGTTGGGTCTCCCAACCCTAACCCGGGCGATCGCCACAACCCTGTCCACCCCTGGGAACACCCAAGGATCACGGGAATGGGCGAGGAGACCTCGCCCCTACGACTGATTGTTTGAAGAACGAGGTCATCAGGGTTTCAGGCGATTTGACGACGGGCCCTAATCCTCCGGGAGGTCATCCCGTTCCAGGTCATAGAGCACCTTTTCCAAATACCAATCCTCATCCATGTTGGGGTAATGGTCTCGGGCCCGATCGAGCAGGGTTTGTGCGATCGCTTCCTGGCCGCCAACCCGCCCCAACAGCCGCTGCCAAAGGGGATTTTGGGATTTTTGGGGCAACCCCGGAGACAGGTTCACCGGCTGCTGCAACATCTTGAGTTGTTCCAAGGTGGCGCGATAGCGTTCCCAGTCGTTGCGATCGCAAAACAAGCTGGCGGCGGTTTGGTAGTCCTCGATCGCCTGCTTTAGGTTTTCTTGGCGAACGGCCGCTTGGGCCCGCAACAGCAAAATGGCGGGCCGATCGCCCCCCAGCTCCAATGCTTGGTTATAGTCCCCGATCGCGGCGCTGTAGTTGCCCAGTGCCTGTTGGGCATCGCCCCGCGCCAACCACAGCAGCGGGTTTTGGTCATCTTGGGCTAAGGCTTGATCTAAATCCGTCAACGCCCCCGCCCGATCGCCCATTTCCAGCCTGGCCCTGGCCCGGTAACGGTAAAGCGTGGCATCAGCCCCACCCCCTTGAATCGCCCGGTTGCAATCCGCGATCGCCCCTTGCCAGTTGCCTTGCTTAATGCGCACCGCTGCCCGACAAGCCAGCGCCTTTGGATCCTGTGGATCCAACTTCAGGGCCCAATCTAACTCCGCGATCGCCCCCTGCACATCTCCCGACTCCGCCCGGTTCAAAGCCTGGGCATAAAAGGCTTCTGGGCGCATCATTGCTCCCACGGGTGCGACCGCATTGGGTGTACCTGTATTGGATGTGCCCGTGCTGGATGTGCCCGCAGTGGATGCCCCCGTGGCGGTGGCCTGCAAACTGGCCAACGTGGGCGGCGCATTAAGCGGGGGCAACGGTTCCGTCAGCACGGGCGGACTGGCGTTGGGTTGTAGCTGCTTCAGTAAATCCAAACATTGCCGGGCCCCCACGGGATCGCGGCGATCGAGATAAAGCTCCGTCGCCTTGCGCAAGCTGACGATCGCGGCGGCCAGATCTCCTCGCTTGCGCAGGGCCGTTGCCTTCAGTTGGTGGGCCGCTGGATTTTGGGGATTGAGCTGAAGCAGGCTGGCTAAATCATCCAACGCTCCATCAAAGTGATCCAAAACCACACGAACCAAGGCTCGGCCATAGAGAGCCGGTTGATAATCATTGGCCAGTTCGATCGCCCGTGAATAGTCAAAGGCAGCCTGTTGCAACCGGCCCATATCAAAATAGGCCAAACCCCGCCGGTAATAGGCTTCAGACCAATGGGGATCCGCCGCAATGGCTTGGTCAAAGCAAGCGATCGCCGCTGCTTGGTCGCCTTGTTTTGCCTGCTCGATGCCCTCCCAAAAGGCCGCATTATCAGTCATCACGCCGCCTCGCTGATCACATACCGACCGCCATCATTAGGGCAATCCTAGCAATTGGTAGAGAGCTTGCGGTGATTTGTATCAATCCATACGGATTTTGAGGCGAACTTTCTTGGATTGCCGCCCCCAATTCCTCAACAACAGGGCTGATCATCAACAACCCTTGGTGAAGACCGGGCCAACCCACTCATAATAAATGCGGAGCTGTTGATTGCTGGTTAGTCCCGCCGTGTGGTGACTGGCCACTCAGCTTGGTGGTTGCTGCAAGCTGTCCACGCTCGATTCATCCAACAACTGATTCAGCAGTCCATCCGGTAATCCAATCGGTGATTCAATTCGGCGATTCAATGGGGATTCAATGGAAATTCAATAACGAGCACCTCAGTTCGTGCATCTAGTCGGAGATCTGGAGATCTAGTACATCGGGAAATGCATCAGGCAATCCATCAGGGTCTTGGGATGAATGGGTTAGGATCAGGTGATCGCGCGGCTCTGTGCGGCGATAAACAGCCCTAGCACTGTTTGAGTACTGATTTTGGATATTAATTTGGATATTAGTCGTGATCAATTAGCCCCAAGCCGCCCGCTTACCTCTTAGCGATCGCTGGGGACGTTGCTCATGGTCAGCCGGCCCCATCAGCCCAAACACTGCATCACGGCTGCCAAAAACGATTCAAACGATTTCACTGATTCAGGCGTTTGCTTTTTCCTATCCTGTGCTTGATTCTCACCAAATTATTCCCGCTGTCCGTTCCCTGTCCCTGGGCGAAGCTGGCTACCTTGCGGCAACGCAAGCGCTGGTGATTTCAGCGGACAAAACTATCGCAGACATGGTGCAGCATCTTCAGGGAATTCACCCATCGCAGATTGCTGAATCACAATTGATTGTGCTGGTGTTGCCGACGGCCCAGGGCGAGAAGCCGATCGGGGTGCTGACGGTGAGCGAGCTGGCCTGGGCCGTGGCGACCCAGCGGGAATTGGCCACCTCTGCCCTCATGAGCCTGGCTAGACCACCCGTGACCTTGCCCGCTCAGACCAATTTGCAAACCGCTTGGGACACGTTTCAGGCTCAAAAATGCGCCTGGTTAGTGTTGCTAGAGGAGCAGGGAGTTTTTGCGGGGGTTATTTCTCGTACTGCTTTGCTGGAAGCGGTGGTGGAACGGGGCGGTCTGGCTGGTCAGTTGTCAGAACCAGCCCCAGACTCAGACTATTCCCCGCTAATTTGTTCGCAGCCGGTGCATGGCTACTGGTCCGCCGGTTTGACCCATTTCCTGGGACAAGTGGGCGATGGGGTTGCCCAAGTGGTGAACGATGGGGTTTGGGAATGGAACCTAACGACCGATCGCCTGGTGTTGTCGCCTCGGTGGAAGGCCCTGTTGGGCTATGGCCCCTCGGAGTTGGCCGATGAGTGGGCCACTTGGGAACAGCGGCTCATTGAGGAAGATCGATCGACCCTGAACAATCTGCGGCAGGCGGTGCAGGTGAACCAGGCCAACTGCATTCAACTGATTCAGCGGTTTGAGCACCGCAATCAAAACATTGTTCATGGCCTGGTGCGGGCGGTGCGCCACAGCGCAGTCAACGGGGAAGATATCTTTTGGGGAGTCCTGACGGACATTAGCGAATTGGCCCGCACCCAACAGGAGCTGGCGGATATTCTCGACAGTTCGATCGATGGAATTGCTGCCCTGCGCACGATCCGCAACGGGGCCGGGCAAATTGTGGACTTTTTGTGGACGGCGGTGAACGCCTCGGCCGAAATGGTGCTGGGGCGATCGCGCAATCAACTACTGAATCGACAACTGCTTGATCAAGTGCCCCTTGTGCGCCAAGACGGCCTCTTTGAAGCCTATGTGCGGGTGGTGGAAACTGGCCAAGCCTTCAGTCGATCGCTCCGAATCACCCAAGTTGACGGCCGCGACGCTTGGTTGCAACTCACGGCGGTGAAATTAGGCGACGGCCTGACCCTGACTTTTCGGGATGTGACCCAAACCAAGCAGGCCGAACAGGTGCTTCAGGAAACCAATCAACAACTGGAGCGACGCATTGAGGAGCTGAAGTTTCGCAACCGCGAAATGGCGCTGCTGAGTGAAATGATTGATTTCCTGCAGGTTTGCGTGACCGTGGAGGAAGCCTACACCGCCGTGGCTGACCTGGTGCAGGCTCTGTTTCCCGGTTGTTCCGGGGCCCTGTTTACCCTGGAATCGACCCGCGTGGCCCTGGAGGCGGTGGCCACTTGGGGCCCTGACCCGATCGGGGAAACCCTGTTCTACCCCGATGATTGCTGGGCCCTGCGTCGTGGCCGCATCCATTGGGCCGAGCACAAACACACGGGGTTGCTCTGTCGCCATGCCCACCCCCTGGGATCCCAAGCGGAATCCCTTTGTTTGCCAATGATGGCCCAAAGTGAAACCCTAGGACTGCTGTATCTTTGCACCCCGCAGCACGATTCCCTTTCGGCTCCAAAACAGCAGCTCGCCCGCACCGTGGCGGAGCAGGTGGCCTTGGCCATTTCCAACCTGCGATTGCGGGAAACCCTGCAACAACAAAGCATCCGCGACCCGCTCACCGGTCTCTATAACCGACGCTATTTAGAGGAAGCCCTGGAGCAAGCGGTTTGTCGGGCCCGGCGCGATCGCTCCCCGATCGGGGCGATCATTTTGGACATTGACCATTTCAAACAATTCAACGACACCTTTGGCCACGATGCCGGAGACTTGGTGTTGCAGGAAGTGGCGCAATTTCTGCAAAGTCGCATCCGAGGTTCCGATATCGCCTGTCGCTATGGTGGCGAGGAAATGACACTGATTTTGCCCGGAGCCACCCTCGAAGAAACGGTGCAACGGGCGGAGGTGATGTGCCAAGAGCTGAAGTATTTATCCTTGCGTCACGGTGGGCAAACCCTGGGGGCAATTACTGCCTCCTTTGGGGTGGCCAGTTTTCCGCAACATGCGGTTACCGTAGCCACCCTTTTGCAAGCGGCCGATGCCGCTCTCTATCAAGCGAAATGGGCCGGGCGCGATCGAGTCGTTGTGGCCCAAAGTTAAAAGAACCCAAAATTAAAAGAACCAAAGGTTAAAAGTTGATCTTGAAATCAATCTTGAAAGTAACATTTCGGGGCTAATCAAGCCTCAAAAACGATAATTCATTCCCTCTCATCAGACCACAAATTTCAATAGAAAATTGCCAGCCAAATGGTTTCCACATCCGGGTCTGTCCAAGCAACCCGATGTTTTTGGTGAGCAGGAATATTGAAATAGTCGCCAGGCTTTAGCTCAACCCTGCCTTCCGGTAGTTCCAAATGGGCATGACCTTGAAGCACTAAAACCCACTCAGATTGCGCTTGGTCGTACCAAAACTCAGGTTCTGATCGGTGTCCCTTTGATAAGATTCGCTCAATTTTGATCTCGGGAGTTTGCAAAATCGTCTCAAAGATCTCTTCGGGTAACTCGATCGGGAGATTTTGAAAGAGATTATTGATAGAAGTAGCAATTTTAGAATCTGTCATAAAGGCTATATTTCAATCTGTTTAAAGTCGTTGTTCACCACTAAATCAAATACTTGGCTAGAGTGCTTATATGATCACTAGCTGCCGATACTGTAGTCGGTAATCGATATCCTCCACCATGACAAGATAGCACCGGACAATTAAAATGGTGGGCAACTCGTAAGGTGATCTCAGTCAATTGCACAAAGTCTTCATTAGTCCAGTTGGTTGTATCTTCTCCACAGTCTTCTCGATGAGAGTCATATCCTGAGAAAATAGTGATCAAATCAGGTTTCCATGGTAAATGACTCAACCGTTCTTGAAATACCTTGATACTTTCCTTACCCTCATAAAATTCACCACCTAAACCGTCTTCTGCAAGCGCAGTGCGCGGAAAATTCTTGGGAATAATTGGAATATTGCAATGACCCACGCGATCGGCTTGTTCCGTAGTTCCCCACTGAAGACCAGAAGCCTTGGCCATGTAAATATCTACAGTGCTATGAATACTAATACAATAAACAGATGAATCATGGCTGAAAATTTCTTGAGTGCCATCACCATGATGAATGTCCCAATCAATGACAATGACCTTGGCGAAACCACTCAGTTGGGCATAACGTACTGCTGCCGCTAAAGGATTAAGTAAACAATATCCATGACCCCATTCACGATGGGCATGATGACCAACCATACTAAAGCAATAAGCTCGCTGAAGAATGCCCTGTTTCATCCAATCAATGGCCTCTAGCATACCGCCCAAGCCATATAGATAGCCTGGAATCGCATACTCAAGTCCTTGACAGTCAGAACCAATAGCTGGCAGCGCAAGGCTGGCCTGATCTAATGGACGATCGAGCGCTTTCAGAATTAGCTTTTTCAGATAGGCTTGACTATGGACACTGGCATAGTCTGCTAACTGAGCTTTTCTAAGGGGCAAGGACTGATATTGTGAACAGCTTTGAGCAAGGGCTTGGCAAACTTGCTGATAATAGGGCAATGAGTATCTGCCGAATGTAATATCGTCGAGTGGCTTGGAAAGGTTGAACGATTGAAGATGAAGATAGGTTGCAAAGCTCATCTTTATTTATGATTGATGGATATGATCAACGAATCATGTAAGCTAATAAAATGGCTTGAATAGATTTTAGACTTGAAATTGAATTTGAAATTCAACTCGAAATTGAAATTAAAAATAAAATTAGTCTAAATTTTTTAAGAGTCAACAACTTTTTAAGAGTTGATATTGAATATTAGTTGATTTCTACTAAATCAAAAAAGCAAAATCATGATCCTAGTAAATTACTTGATCTCACCTGATTACCCCTGTGATTTAACACCAGACTATAGAGATGATAGCCTACTTGTTTTGAGTTTTGGGCAAATATTATAGACTTCTAGGGATTAAACGCAGTCATTTCTCGATGGTTATGTTAAAAATAACTACGGCGAGTCTGGAATGAACCAATAATTTCGCGCCCAAGACCATCAATAATTTATCAGGCTGGCTCGAATTGTTCAATTGGTCAGCAATTTTTCGCTAGTCCATCATCGTTAGGGGCAATCCACCATGTCGCGGAATCGGTTTTTGGAAGCATTTTGGGGTTTGAGTGCAGATGAAGCGCGATCGTTTCAACTTCCCGGAGCCAAGCCCCACTATCTCCCTGATCGCCCGGTGCGCACGCAACATGTGGCCCTTGATTTGGTGTTGGATATTCCCAATTGCCAGGTCGCGGGAACTTGCTCGATCGACCTGTTACCCGTACAAGATGGAGTTGATCGCCTGGAATTAGATGCGGTGGCGATGCAAATTCAAGGGGTGCGAGTGGGCAAAACCGCCCAGAAATTTGAGTATGACGGCGAAAAATTAGCCATTACCCTTGCGCAACCAACCCAGCGCAATCACCTCTTTAAATTAGTCATTGACTATCAATTAGATCGTCCCCAACGAGGCATTTATTTTGTGCAGCCCACGGCGGACTATCCCAATAAAAATGTGCAGGTTTGGACTCAAGGCGAGGATGAAGATTCTCGGTTTTGGTTTCCCTGCTTTGATTTTCCAGGGCAACTCTGCACCTCCGAAATGCAAGTGCAAGTGCCCAGTGGTTTGCTGGTGCTCTCAAATGGAGAGCTGATTAATCAGACCACTAAAGGCAAAACCACCACTTACCATTGGCATCAAAAACAGCCTCATCCGGTTTATCTGTTTACCCTGGCTGTGGGAGATTTTGCAGAGATTAAGGATGAGTGGCGCGGCCGACCTGTGAGCTATTACACCGCTCAGAATCGGGCTTCGGAAGCCCAGCGCACCATGGGCAAAACGCCCGCGATGATGGATTTTCTCAGCGAAAAATTTGACTATGACTATCCCTATAGCAAGTATGGACAAGCTTGCATGGAGGATTTCATTTTCGGGGGTATGGAAAACACCTCCATGACCCTGTTAACCGATCGCTGTTTGTTAGATGAACGAGCGGCGAGCGATAATCGCAATTCCGAAGCTTTGGTGGTTCATGAGCTGGCTCACCAGTGGTTTGGCGATTTGCTGGTCATTAAGCATTGGTCTCATGCTTGGCTGAAAGAAGGCATGGCTACCTATTCCGAAACCCTCTGGACTGAGCATGAATATGGATCGGAGGAAGCGGCCTATTATCGCCTGGGTGATCAGCGGGCCTATTTAGGGGAAGATCGGCGGCGCTACCGGCGGCCCATGGTGACCCATGTTTATCGCGAGCCGATCGAACTTTACGATTGCCATACCTATGAAAAGGGCGGCTGTGTTTATCACATGCTGCATCAGGAACTGGGCGATGATTTGTTTTGGAAATCAATTCAAACATTTGTCAAAAATCACGCCTTTGGTGCCATCGAAACGATCGACCTCTTGCGAGCCATTGAACAGACAACGGGTCGCAATTTGTTGTTTCTGTTTGATCAGTATGTGTTTCGAGGAGGCCATCCTGATTTCAAGGTTGCCTATAGCTGGGATGGGGAAAATAACATTGCAAAATTGACTGTGATCCAAACCCAAGCTAAGGAAGGGGATTTGGAGACGCTGTTTAATTTAAAAATTCCGGTGGCTTTTGCGACCCTCAGCTATGAAGCAGCCAGCCCCGCTCCGAAATCGAAAAAGTCAAAAAAAGCGTCAGCCCCCGCCCCCAAGGTCACGTTCAAAACCGTGAAGCTGGCCATTCACGATCGGGAACAGACCTTCTATTTCCCCTTGGAGCAAAAACCAGATTTCGTCAGTTTTGATCCGGGGAATCATTGGCTCAAAACGGTGGAGTTAGATTATCCGCTGCCGGAATTGAAAGCCCAATTGCAGTTTGATCCTGACCCGATCGCCCGGGTGTTTGCGGCTAAGGCGATCGCCCAAAAAGGCACGCTGGAGGCCTTGAATGCTTTGGCCCAATCCCTGACTCGTGATCGCTTCTGGGGGGTGCGTGCCGAGGTGGCCGATCACCTGGCCACCATTGGCTTGGACGGGGTGTTGGCGGCCCTGAAGCCGGGGTTGAAGGATTCGGATCCCCGCGTGCGTCGATCGGTGATTCAGGCCATTGCTTCCCTCAAAACCGAGGCGGCTTATTCAGTGCTGGAGCCGATCGCCAAAAAGGGTGATGCCAGCTATTCCACCGAGTCGGCGGCCTTGGCGGCCATCGGGTCGATCGCGTCTGCCCAACCGGCCTTGGCCGATCGGGCGATTACGCTGCTCAAATCTGCCCTGAAAAAGCGATCGGGCTGGAATGAAGTGGTGCGATCGGGGGCCATCAGTGGCCTGAGCGCCCTCAAAACCTCCGCCGCCGCCCTGGAACTGATTTTGGAAACCAGCCAACCGGGCATTCCCCAGGCCCTGCGCTTGGCGGCCATTCGGGCCCTGGGCGCGGTGGCCAACGGTCAAGAAGCCCCAGCGGTCGATCGGGTCTTGAATGGGCTGCAAACCTACGCCCGCGAGAGCTTTTTCCTAACCCAAGTGGCGGTGGTGGCTGCCCTGGGACAAATGGAAACCACCAAAGCGATCGGGATTTTGCAAGGGTTGGCCAGCCAGTCGCCCGATGGCCGCGTGCGCCGGATGGCAGAAGAAGCCGTGAAGCGAGTGCAGCACAATGCGGGTTCCGATCGCGCCTTGGATCAGGTGCGCCAAGAGTTAGATCAACTGAAAAAAGACAACCAAACCCTGCGATCGCGCCTGGAAGATTTGGAAGCAAAATCGAAACCGCAACCCGCAAGCTAAGGGCCATGGCGCTCGATCGCGCTCAACGGGATGCTCTCAACGGGACTGAGAACGCTCTGAATCAGGGTCTCAGTCCCGCTGCCGGGTTTGCGGACTTCCCGCCTAGCGAGCCGCCACCACAAAATCATCCGTGAGGGTCAGGTTCAGATTCGTTTCCGGTTGCACCACCAGCACATCGATGCTGTTGCGACCCAAGAACCGATCGATCAGGCTCAAGAGCGCACCGCCACCCGCACCGATCAGCAACTCTTCCGTGGCGATCGCCCGATCGCCCGTCACCGCCGAGATGGCCGCCGCTGCCGCCGTCCCGATCGCCGTATTCTTCAGCAACCGACCCAAATCAGCCCCCTTGCGCACCGTTTCCGTCGTTGTAATCACACTGGACGTGGCCTTCAGGGAGCGCGTTGAACCATCGGGCATCACAATTTCCTGCGCCACAAACTGCGTCGCCTTGTCGCCGGCCGGCCGCAGATTTCCCTTCACTTGGCTGCCCGCCGGAATCAACACCTGGCCCGTGGTGGTGGTGATGTTGTTGCGCACATTAAAAGTCACCGGCAAGGTTTCATCCGGCATCAACAGGATTTTTTCCTTCATGTAGCTCACAGGAAGGGATGTGCCCGCCGCAATCCGATAGTTGGTGGCCACGGTTTGAGCATTGGCAATATAAGGCGAACTCAGAGCCGCCACTCGCCCTTCACTGGTCAAGGCTTGGTAGAGAAAAGCCGCCACTTCCGCTCGGGTGGCATTGCGTCCAGGGTTCAAATAGCTGATGTTTGGATAGTTCACCACCATCCGTTTTTCAGTGGCTGCTGCGATCGGGCCGCGGGCAAAATTGGAAATGGCCCCACTATCCGCAAAATTGCCTAAAACCTGTTCCGTGGGAGCCGCTGCTTGATAGTTCAAACCATTTGCCAACGCCACCAAAACCTGCTCGCGCGGAATGTTTTGCTCCGGCAAAAAGATGCCATCGGGATAACCAGAAACAAAGCCCATTTCATAGGCGCGGCGAATGGCATCATAGGCCCAATGGCTGCTGGGCACATCTACAAAATTGATTGCGCTGCGGATGCTGCCCCGTTGATAAACCTTGCGTAACATGGCTGAAAATTCTGCCCGCGTGACCGGTGCATCGGGACGAAAAGTGCCATCGGGAAAACCCGCCAAAATGTTTTGAGAAACCAGCGCGCGGATGTAATCACTGGCCCAATGATTGGCAGGTACATCAGGGAATGAAATGGTTTGGGCCACGGCCGGAGCAGGGGCAGCCAAAGGAGCAACCAGCATCGGGGTGATGGTGGTGACGTTCATTCCGAAGGTCATCAACAGAGCGGCGGCGGCTTTCCAGCGATTGCGATTCAGCATGGTTTTAAATCCTGAGGAGCGAGGGGGAACCCGATCAAGAATCCCCTGAAAAATTCTGAGAGAAGCATTCTGTGCGCTTCTTTGCATACTTCTGAAAAGGGGTTTAAAATCCGGAGATCGGAGGGATGGACAGTTGAAAAACTGGCAGATCTTGACGGAGCCGAGTATTTCAAAATTCCCAAACCCGATTGAATTCCGAGGTTTTCCTTCTCAGTTGCTTTATCAGACAACTGCGGTTCTCGGTTGGTTTCCTGGGGTGGGCCAGTTATCAATCTGTCAGGTTTGCAACTACTTGAAGCAACGAATCAGGGTGTTGAATTTTCTGAATTTTGGAAGCTTGTGACAATTAAGAATTTGGATATAAACCACTGAAAATTGGAATGTTGACGAATAAAGAATCAGGCGATTCTTGAATCAGAAACCGAAAGTGCAAAATTGAAAATAATCAATCCAACGGCTTGAATAGCGGTTAAGGAAGAGGCTGAATTACTCACCCGAAAATTAAGGCCCTAGCCCCGATCGCAGCACTGGCGTTTGGGATTGACGATCGGGATTCGCCAACGGTTACCCCACCTGGGAATCAAAACCGCTACAGTAGGAGCAACCTGCCATGTGGGAGCGGCTGCGCGATGCCTGCTTTTTTGCCTCAAAATGCCGATCTTGTCCTGCGAGGGGCCCAATATCGCGATTTGGATGCGATCGCCCAGCTTGCGGCGGACTCAGCGGACTTTGACGGGCTAGGAAGCCCCCTGGAAACGGCAGGGGTGGATTGGTCGCGGCTGCGCACTTGGTATGGCTTATCGGCACTGATGGATATGATGGCCCCCAGCCAGCGACGGTTACGGGCCAGCGTGGCTGAGCGCGATCGGCGGGTTTGCGGCGCGATCGCAGTGATGCCCGTGAATCGATCGCGCAGCACTTGGCGTGTGAAGCAGGTGGCTGTGATGCCGGAATGTCGCAGCCAGGGCATCGGTTCCGAGCTGTTGCGCTACTGCTTTGAAACCATTTGGGAAGCACGCACCTGGATGCTGGAGGTGAATGTGCATGGCAAAGATGCCCTGGCGCTCTATCGCCAAAACGGATTCCAGCCGATCGCCCAGTTAACCTATTGGTCTATTCCGCCGGCCGCCCTCACAGCCCTGGCGGAGCGGGAACCGGACTTGCCCAACCTGATGCCGGTGGGGAATGCCGATGCGCCCTTGCTGTATCAACTGGATACGGCGGCCATGCCCCCCCATGTGCGCCAGACCTTTGATTTGCGCGTGGATGACTTCAAGGCGGATTGGTTGGCGGCCCTGGCGGACACCCGGCAGCGGATGGATGGGCTGGAAACCACGATGGGTTATGTGTTTGAACCCCAACGGAAGGCCGCGATCGGCTATTTCCAAGTGCGATCGCACCGATATGCAGCGCTGCCCCACCGGGCGGAGTTAACCGTGCATCCGGCCTATACCTGGCTCTATCCCGAGTTGATGGCTCAAATGGCGCGGATTACCCGATCGCTCAATCCCGATTTGCCCCTCTTGCTGGCTTCTGCGGACTACCAGCCGGAGCGGGAAGCCTATCTGGAAAGCATTGGGGCCGAGCGATTTGAGCATTCCTTGCTGCTGTCGCGATCGGTTTGGCACAAGCTGCGGGAGACTCGATCGATCTCTTTGGATGCCCTGCAAGAGATGCTGAACGGCTGGCAACCGGCCAAACCAATGACCGGCGGCGGTCGGGTCTATTGGTCGAGTGCTTGGGATGGGCCCACCTTTGACCCGCCGGAAGATCCCCCGGAGAATCCCGAACCGCCGGAGCCACCCGCCCAACCTTGAGCTAGCCCCCTTAGCCCATGTCGGGATAGGCGGCCCAAAGATCGGTGGTCTCGCGCAGGCTGCGAAATTCCCCATAGCCCACCACCAAATGATCCAACAGCGGCAGTTCCAGAAAATGGGCCCCTGCCAAAAGCTGCTCCGTGAGGGTCAAATCCTCAGGACTGGGGGTTAGGTCGCCCGAGGGGTGATTGTGAGCCACAATGCAGGCGGCAGCGCCCTGACGAATCAGCTCCCGAAAAATATCGCGAGGATGGGCCAGGGTTTGGGTTTCCGTCCCGATCGTCAGGACTTGGGTGGCTAGGAGTCGATTTTTGGAATCTAACAACAACAGGGCAAACCGTTCCTGCGGTTGCCACATCAAATCCTGACTGAGGGCAGCGGCGGCGGCGGCTGGGGTGTCAATCACGGCCCGATCGAGTGGTCGGGTTTGCAAAATCCGCTTGCCCAACTCCACCGCCGCCAAAATTGCCGTCGCCTTGGCATCCCCCACCCCGTGAATTTGGGTCAGTTCCGCCAAGGATGCATCGCGCAGAACCGCTAGCGGATCCTGGCGATCGCCCCCCAAGGTTTGCAAAATCAGTTGCCCCAACCCCACGGCCGAGAGTTTGCCCGGCCCCTGGCCTGTGCCCAATAAAATGGCCAACAGTTCCGCATTCGAGAGGCTGCGGGGGCCAAAGGCGGCTAACCGCTCCCGGGGGCGTTCTGTGGCGGGTAGATCCTGAATCCGAGGGTTGTAGGTCATAGGGCTGACATTTTGACCGCCCTTTATGATACTGAAAACCGCCACCACAAAAGCAGGGTAAACCTCTGATATCTCCGGTATTTCCGAGATTTTTGCGATCCGGGTTAGGAGATACGGCGGCCCGACGGGATTAGCCTTGGGGCGATCGCCTCGGATTGCCCCTGATCGATTCAGATTGCTGCCAATTGGCTCAAGATGATCGGGGGCGATCGATCAGCAAATTACTGTAGGGGCCCGGTCGCAGCCGCACGGCCAGGGCCTGCCCCAAATCCCCCAAACAGCCCAACCACCGATCATCCAAGGGCGCGGCGGCCATGGAACCCTGCCACCAGAAAAAGAGCCGTTCCTGTACCAAATCCAGATCTAAGGTGAGTTGAAGCGATCGGCTGAGGCTGGTCAGGCGCTCGATCGCATCCACAGCCACCCGGAACCCGCCCAGGGACTGTTCTGGGTCAGTGGCAGGATGCCCGTTCAGTTCCGTTTCCACCAAGCCCAATGCCCGTTCCAGCAACCGCCCGATCGCCCGCGTAATCCAAGGGGCAATTTCCAGCCCATCCAATTGACAGTGGAGGCGCTGGGCTTCAGCGGCCACCGCTTCCAACTCCGTTAGCGTTCCCGGCCCGGCCTCGATCGCTGCCAAGGGCCAAGTTTCCAACTCGCCGGCCAACCGCTGCACCAAAGACAACACCCGCTGACCCAAGGCCAACTCCGCCGCCACCTGTAATTCGCGGGGAACCGGCAGCGCATCTCGATAGAACCGGGTCATGATCCCGCAGTTGTCACGATAGGCGCGATCGTACAGCGTATCCAGCCTTGCCGTCGTTTCCTGTACCAGCACCCGCATCAGCCGATCGCGATCCTCCGCACAGAGATCCGCCAAGGCAAATCCCCGGGACTGGCCGCCCATGGTGGCACTCAGGGCCAAGACCACCTGGGCCGCACTGGCAGACTCCAACGCCGCAAACAGCCGCTCCTTCAGCTTGCTGTAGGCTAACCGGCCTTGAAACGGCTGCACACAACAGTGAAAATCCCAACCGCCCAAGTGCAAGGCTCCAAAGACAAAATGGGCAGACTCGCCCGCAATATCCGAAGTCACCACCAACTCGCCCACGGCCAAAGCCAGAGATCCCAGCCGTTGCAGTTGGTAATCCTGCTGTTCGATCGTGTAGCAATAGGCTCGGCTTTGGCGCGGTTGGTTGGGAATCAAAGAGCCGATCGCGTGGGCCGCCACCACCTGCTCAAAACTGACATGATCATCCAAAACCAACTGTCGATAAACCTCCGCCCCGTCGCCAAATTCCGGCACGTTGCTGGGAGCCGCCGCCAGTTGGGCCACAAAGTCCGGCTCCAAATTCACGCCCGCCACTTCGGCCGCCAGCTCGATCGCCCGGCTGGCATAGCGCAAAATCTGCACTCCTTCCGGGCGAGAGATTTCCTCAAAAAACCAGCCGCAACTGGTGAACATCAACAGGGCATGGCGCTGCATTTCCAGCAACCGCAGGGCATCGATTCGCTCCTGGGCTGACAGGGGGCGGGCCCGATGACGTTCCAAAAACGCTGTCATCCGATCGGGCGATCGATCCAAAACCAACTCAATATATTCATCGCGGGCCTGCCAAGGATCCCGCAGCAGTGGTGTGGCATAGCGTTCAAACACCGCCACCAGTCGATCGCGCAAATAGTTCAAACTGTCCCGCAACGGTCGCCGCCAGCGCTGGTGCCAGCCGCCGCCGCCGCCACAACCGCAATCATCCTGCCAGCGATCGACCCCGTGGGAGCAGCTCCAGGCCGTCACCGGCTTCATGGCCACCTCCCACTCCGGCGGGTGCAGGCTTAGGTAATGGGCAAAATTGGTGGTACACCAGCCTCGCCCCGGAAACTCCATGCTGAGGGCATAGGCCAAGCACTTTTCCTTATCGCGCTTGTGGTGACCAAAGGTTTCCCCGTCGGTGGCCACGGAAATGACCTGGCTGGGGCGATCGGCCCGCACCGCCGATCCCAACCGATCGGCAAAGGAGGCGGCACTGGTCAGCACATCCCCAAAACCCATGTCGCCGGAAATTGGCCCATCGTAAAAAAACAGATCAATGTAGCGATCGCGGGCCAAGGTGGCCGCCGGATCCGAAGGCGCTGCCGGGTCGATCGGCTCCGGTTCCCCTCCCTTGGGCACAAAACACCGATAAGACCGAGTGGGGTCAATTTGCCCCGATCCCACATCCACCCAATCCGGCTCCGGATCGGCTTCCGTGGGCAGCGGTCGGCAGCGCTGGGCCTGGGATGGGGCAAAAATCACAAATTTAATGCCCTCTTCGATGAGCACATCAAGGGTGGCGTAATCCACGGCTGTTTCCGCCAACCAAATGCCTTCGGGCGATCGACCAAAACGCGATCGAAAATCTGCCACGCCCCATCGCACCTGGGTTTGCTTATCCCGCCGATTGGCCAGGGGCATGATGATGTGGTTATAGACCTGGGCGATCGCGTTGCCATGGCCCCCCAGCCGGGCCGCGCTCAGGCGATCACCCTCCAAAATTCGGGCATAGGTGGCCGGGTCAAACCGCTCTAACCAACTCAGCAGCGTTGGCCCCGCGTTAAAGCTCATCCACTCAAAATTGTTCACCAGTCCCACGATCGCCCCCGAATCATTAAAAATTCGGGCGAAGGCATTGGGTCGATAGCATTCCCGATAAACCCGCTCATTCCAATCGTGGCAAGGGGCCGCGCTGGGCTGCCGCACGATCGCCTCCAAATAGGGATTTTCGCGAGGGGGTTGATAAAAATGCCCGTGCACCACCACATAAACCCCAGAAGCGGGGCGATCGGGCATTGGCGAAACGGGGGCTGCGACGGTGCCTTCGTTCGATCGTTTTGCCATCCCCAAGCTCCTAAGCGCCAATTTCCGGTTGATTAACCCTCTAGCGGTTTAACACAAGCGTCGATCTTCCGCAAAATCTCGATCAATCATTCCCCTCTTTGTGGCGGTTGTAAGATGGCTGTCTGGTCGCTTCATTGACCCGCTCCTAGCCATGCCCTACGAACCGCTGCACCACAAATATCGCCCACAACGGTTTGCCGACTTGGTGGGCCAACAGGCGATCGCCCAAACGCTGACCAACGCGCTTCAGCAGAATCGAATTGCGCCGGCTTACCTGTTTGCGGGGCCTCGGGGAACGGGCAAAACCTCCAGCGCTCGGATTTTGGCGAAATCGTTGAACTGCCTGAGCAGCGAGGGGCCCACAGCGGAACCCTGCGGCCATTGCCAAACTTGCGTGGAAATTACGCAGGGGCGGGCGCTGGATGTGGTGGAAATTGACGCAGCCAGCAATACGGGGGTTGACAACATCCGGGAGCTGATTGAGCGGGCCCAATTTGCCCCGGTGCAATGCCGCTACAAGGTTTATGTGCTGGACGAGGTGCATATGCTGTCGGGGGCGGCGTTCAATGCGCTGCTGAAAACCCTGGAGGAACCGCCGGCCCATGTGGTGTTTGTGTTGGCCACGACGGATCCGCAGCGGGTTTTGCCGACGATTATTTCTCGTTGTCAGCGGTTTGACTTTCGGCGGATTCCCCTGGTGGATATGGTGAGTCATTTGGGGACGATCGCCCAACAGGAGTCGATCGAGATTGTGCCGGAAGCGTTGACTCTCGTGGCCCAAATTGCACAGGGGGGCTTGCGCGATGCGGAAAGCCTGCTGGATCAACTGAGCCTGGTTCCCACGGGGGTGACGGTGGAGGCCGTTTGGGATCTGGTGGGGGCTGTGCCGGAGCGAGATTTGCTGGCTTTGGTGTCCAGTTTGGCGGCGGGTGATGCGGAAGGGGCGGTGGATTGTTTGCGTCGGCTGATGGATCGGGGGCGGGAACCGACGATCGTGCTGCAAAATTTGGCGAGTTTCTATCGAGATCTGCTGATTGCGAAGACTGCGCCCGATCGGGGTGATTTGGTGGCCCTGACGGAGCCAACTTGGCAGCAACTCTGTGAATTTGCCCGCAGTCAGGAACTGAGCTGGATCTTGCATGGGCAGCAGTACCTCAAAACCGGCGAATCGCTGCTGAAAAACTCCACCCAGCCTCGGTTGTGGTTGGAGGTGACGTTAATGGGGCTGTTGCCGGGGGCGGTGGCTCCGGTGGGGGCTGTTGGGTCGGTGGCTCCGATGCCGCCTCGCCCGATCGCCCCGATCGCGCTTCCGGCTCCAATGCCGGCCCCGATCGCGCCCGTTTCGGTTCCTGCGTCGAGCGATCCGCTCTCGGCTCTGTTGGCCCAGTTGGGGCTAGATCCGGGGGCGATCGCCCAATTTGCCCAGGGCGTGACCCAATGGGCCCAAACGAATCCTGCTGCGCTGACGCAGTTGATCGGTTTGTTGCAGTCCATGGGAGGCGTGGCTCCAGCCCCGATCGCAACAAGCACCCCCACCGCAACTACCCCAAGCGCAACAACGACTCCGGCGACGATCGCTCCGGTGGCCGCTGCTCCGGCCCCCGCGCCAACTCCCGTTCCGGAGTCGGCCCCGGTCAGCGCTGGGCCCGATGAAACCTTTGCACCGGAACCCAGCCCGATCGCGCCGGTTCCCGCTTCTGCGGAGCTGGATCAACTGTGGCAAGCGATCTTGGTCCATGTGCAACCCCCGGCCACCAAGATGATGTTGTCGCAAATGGGGCAACTGCTGTCCTTTGATGGTCAAAACGCCGTCGTGGGGATTCCGCCCAGTTGGGTCGCCAAGTTTGAGTCCCGCACCAAGGCGATCGAAACGGCCTTTCAGCAGCACCTGCAACGGAGCGTCACGGTTGCGATTCGGGCGAATGTGGTGATGTCCCCCCAGGCCAGCGCGCCCGCGTCCTTCCCAAAAAATCCACCCAGGGGAACGCCCCCCCCGCCCCCGAACCCAGCCCGGAACCCGAATCCGATGCCAACTACGGCCGCGAACCCAACGGCGGGCGGGTTTGGTGGGATCGCGACTAGGGTGGCTCCCCCGCCCACCGCATCCCCAGCCCTGTTGCCCACAGCTCCCGCTGCGAATCCCCTGCCGGCCCCGGCCCGGCCCCCCGCGCCCGCCCCCGATCGCCCTGTGCGATCGCCCCAACCGCCCCCCGCCGCTTCTCCCCAATCCGTTTCGCCCCCTTCGCCAGCGGGGCCACCCCCGCCACCAGGGCCCGATGACTTGGTGGCCCGCAGTGCCCGTAGCTTGGCGCAATTGTTCAATGGCGAAATTGTGCAGGTAGACGATCTCGACATGTTTTGACCGGCGGTTGGGGCGATCGCTCAGTTGACCGGTGGGCGGATGGAGCCGATCGCGGCTAAGGCTGGGTCTGGTTGAACCGTTTGCTCAAACCGTTCGCTCAACGTTTTTTCAGCTTTTTCAGCCTCCCTTTGGGCCCTTGTGGGTGGCGCGGGAGAAAATTTTCAGAAAGTAGTTGCTTTTTCTAGGGCTTCCGGTTATATTTGAATTCGCGCCGCGGGGTAGAGCAGTCTGGTAGCTCGTCGGGCTCATAACCCGAAGGTCAGTGGTTCAAATCCGCTCCCCGCCACCAAATCATCTGAACATCAAGTCAGAGCGAACTGAAGAAGAGACCCCTCAAAGGTCTCGAAATCTGAAACCCTAAAGACCGCCCCGCTACGAACCCGTAGCGGGGCGCTTTTGGTTTAGTGCGATCGCCAGATTTTGGTGCGATCGCCGTAGCAACGAATTGATCAACCCTTTGATCAGCCCTCAATTGGCAGCGGGCTACAGAACCCTTGGCCCTTCAGCAAAGGCTTGGGCCACTTGGCGATCAGTCGCATCCACCACAACTCCAATGATTGGCCCCACAGCTCCGCCCACACGAATCAACACATCCTTCACATCGGGACTGCCAAAACCCACAATCCGCGAATAGTCGAGGGAATTATCAAAAAATAGGTCTACCTGACGACTGATCGCGATGAAATCTCCACCGTTGAAGTCAAAATCCACAATCACATCGGCGTTCGCAATGGTTGTGGTGGCATCATCAACCGCCAGGACGAAGGTATCGCGCCCAGTGCCGCCGATCAGGGTGTCGATGCCCAAGTCGCCGGCCAGAAGATCATCGCCCTCTTGGCCGTAGAGAATATCGTTGTCGCGACCGCCACGGAGGGTGTCGCGTCCTGCGCCGCCTTCTAGTTGGTCGTTGCCCAGGTTGCCCGTGAGCAGGTCATCCCCATCGCGACCAATCACAAAATCAAAGCCCTGGCCCCCAAAGAGCACATCGCTACCTTCGTTGCCAATCAGGGTGTCGTTGTCGCTGTTGCCATAGAGGGTGTCGTTGTCGCTGGAACCGTTGATGTAATCGTTGCCTGCGAGGGCCCGCACACCCAGGCGGCCCTGCTGGCCGGCTGCGAGGGAGATGGTTTCGCTGTTGTTGGTGAGATCGAGATAGTCAATATCCGTCCGAGCCATGGTGAAGAATCTGTCCTCTGTTCAGGAATGGGTGGTTTTTAGGAATGGGTTAGGAACCGTCCAGCAATGCCGAGATTCCCCGGGCAAGTGGAGCTGAGCTGGGTGTTATCGTCGCTCGCGGCTGTTCATGAGGGCTTCCCGAACGCGCTGGATTGACCAGCCCCCCCGCAGCCGTTCGAGGTAGGTGCGCATGCCTCGGTTGTCGGCCCGGCGACCCAAAATTTCTTGATAGGCGCGATCGATGGCGGATTCGGCCTCGCGGCTGTTGGCTAATTCGTCCCGCACCCGTTGCAGCGACCAGTTGCGATCGCGCACCCGATCCACGTAGGTACGCAGTCCGTTGCGATCGGCTGGCCGGCCCAACACTTCGCGATAGAGCCGATCGATCCGATCTTCCAAGTCCTGTCGATCGCCTCGATAGTTGTTGCGATCGTTGTCGTAGTCGTCGCGATACCGTTCTTCGTTGCGATCGTAGTAGCGATAATCATCCCGATCGCGGTCTCGATTCCGGTTGCGATCGCTGTCCGATCGGCTGCCATCATCACAGCGCAACTGGCCCCCTTCCCAGCGGCAGGAACTTTGGGCCATGGCTGGCTCGATCGCGCCCCCATGGGCCACTCCTAACCCTAACAAAAATGCTGCCAATGCAGTACAGGTGCGGTTCACAGAACGGTTCATAGGAATCATCTCCTGATTGAATGGTTGAGCCTCCATTGTGTCTCCTGGGGAGATGTCACGATGGATGAACTGTTTTTTGATTGTTTGGCATCACTCTGAATTAGCCACAAACCTCCAGGCTCAGTCTCTCGACTCTGGGGGCGGAATTCAGGAATTGCAAGGATTTTTTTGGGTTTTTGCCAGCAGCATGACAGTTGGCGCTTAGGTGCTTGGTGGTGATGTCAGCGGATCTTGAGGCGATTTTGGTGGCGCAATGGGGCATGATCTCCCCATCACGTTGGTTGCCGTAACTTGCTAACCGGAAGGTCACCATTAACCATCATGAACCATTGAAATAAATTCAAGACGCATTGGCCAAATTTGGGTTGTTAGTCCTGCTGTTGTTTTTCCGTCAACATCAGTGAATGGCTCAGTGAAACAGCACGAAATAGTTCATGAAATTTTCTGTGAAACCATTCATGAAGTTCCCCAAGTAATCACCCGAAAAATTATCAACAAAACTACCCATGAAACTATCAACAAAACCAGCCATAAACGATCAAGCCTGTGTTTAACGGTAAAGGGGACAGCAGCCGAATTTGGGTGGGTTTTAGCCGCTTGTTGCATTGTCTTGCCCTCGGAACTTTTTGGGCCGTGGGGCCGTCTCGCGCCCCTTCTGAATCTTCCGGTGGTCGTTGGCTCAGAATGGAGGCCGAAGGGGGCTGAAAGGCTGATTCACTGGGCATTTGAGGGGCGGCATGACCACGGGAACGCTAGGTTGGGGTCAAAACCACCCCGTACAATGAAGCCATTCCTTAGCGCGACGGCTCCAATGGGAGCTGCTTCGGCCGTGTTGTCACAACCAAGTCGATCGAACTGGCTGCCTTGGGTCGATGTGGCAGCGATCGCAGCGTGGGGAGCGCTGATGTTGCACTACTGGCACGGTGGCCGCTTGGCCCTGCTGATCCATCCCGCCTATCACGGCTTGGTGGTGGTCACGGGGTTTTTGTTGCTGATGGCGGCGGCCAGTCTGGCGATTAATTTGGTGCAATCTGGGCGGTTGTTGCGGCGGCGATTGTCGTTGGCGGCGGATCCTGACTCAGAACAACACATCAGTTTGCTGCCCAAGGGGTGGGCAACGCTGTTATTGCTGTTGGCGGCGATCGGGGGGTTTTGGATTGCGCCGCAGCCCCTCACCAGCCACAAAGCTTTGCAACGGGGCATTGGCGACCCCACCACCGCGATCGCCCGTGCGCCCAAGGCCTTTCGCAGCAACAAGCGCCCAGAACAGCGATCGCTGATTGAGTGGGTGCGGACTTTGGAGGTTTATCCCGAACCGGAAGCCTACCGAAACCAACCGGTGAACATCAGCGGTTTTGTCACCAAGGTGGAGGGCTATCCGGCAGATGTGTTTTGGATTTCGCGATTTACGATCACCTGCTGTGCGGCGGATGCTTACCCGATCGGGCTGCCCGTGCGCCGGCCGGCCAATATGCCGGACTATCCCCCTGATACTTGGCTAGAAATTCAGGGGCGAATGGCGGTGGATGAAATCAAGGGCGAGCGAGTGTTGAGCATTGCGCCACAAACGATGCGCCCGATTCCGGTTCCCAAAAATCCCTATGAGTTCTAGATGAGTTTTGGGTGTGACCCTTGGGCGTGACTCTTGGGCATGACTCTTGGGCGTAATTTTTAGGGGCGATCGGGCGGCAGCAAAGGCGCAATCCGGTGCAATCAACTGAGGAATTTCTGATTGGGTATGTGGCGATCCGTGCAACATCGATGGCAAAACAGCCCCAAGGGCAATCCCCAATGGCAACCCATTGACCGAGCCGCCTGGCTGGTGATCGCGGCTTTGGTGGTGGCGATCGCGGCTTTGTTGGTGCTGGGCGATCGATCGGCGGCGCGGGTGCGCGATTTCTCATGGGCCGATCGCACCATTGGAGCGGACGATCGCGCCTTTGTGTTGGCCTTCAATCGGCCGATGAATCGAGACAGTGTGGAGGCTAATTTAAAACTGGATCCTCCCCTGGAAGGAAAAGTTAGCTGGGCCGGAACTCGCATGGCCTTCACGCTCGATCGCCCAGCACCCTATGGCACTAGCTTTCAGCTTCAGTTGGGAGCCGGGGCCCGCGACACCCGCGAAGACAGCAAACCGGCGGAGTCCTTCTCGGCGGCATTTCGATCGCGCGATCGGGTTTTTGCTTACATTGGCACCGAAGGCGAGGAAGCCGGCCGCCTGATCCTGTATGAACTGACCCAGCAGCGGAAAACCATCCTCACCCCGCCGAACCTGTTGGTGAACGACTTCAAGCCCTATCCCAACCGTGATCGGATCCTGTTTTCTGCCACCGAAACCAGCACCCTGGAAAAAACCGACAGCCCCAGCCTGCTCGAACAGCAGTTTTATACGGTCACCACAGGCTTGAGCGTCACCAACCAAGCGCCCGAACCGGCTGGCGAGGTGATGCCAGTCTTGGATAACCGGGATTATCAAAACTTGAAATTTGACTTGGCCCCCGACGGTTCGGCGGCCCTGGTGCAACGGGCGGAGCGCAAAAATGCCAGCAATGTCAGTCTGTGGCTGCTGCGCGATCGGCAAACGCCCCAAAAGTTGGAGAGCCAGGGCGGCGGCGAGTTTGTGATTACGCCCGACAGCCAATCGATCGCCATTACCCAGGGGCAGGGGGTGGCCATTTTGCCCCTGCCCAAAGCTGACATGGGCAACAACGATCGCTACCGGCGGGAAATTCAACCCCTGGACTTTTTACCCAAGTTTGGAACCGTGTTGGGATTTGCCAGCGACGGTTCAGCGGCGGCCCTGGTGAAATTCAACGGTGACTTTACCCGATCGCTCTTTGTGGTCACCCCCAGCGGCGAAACGGAACTGGCCCGAATTCAAGGATCAATTTTGCGCGCTGAATTCACCCCCGATAACCGTGTGCTCTACGCCTTGGTTACCCAACGGGTTGAGGACGAAAACTACCGCGAACAGCCCTATATCGGAGCCTTTGACCTAAAAACCAAGGCCCTGTCGCCCCTGTTGCTGTTGCCGGAGCAGCTCGATATTGCCCTTGATCTATCGCCGGATGGTGCAGCCCTGTTGTTTGACCAAATCGACACCAAGGCAAAGGCCAAGGGCGATCGCGCTGATCAGTCCAATCAGTCTGATCAGTCCAAATCAGGCGAAGAAGAAACCACCCAGGACGATCGGGAATCAGGACGGGGCAACCGTGCGGATCGATCGAGCGCCGACCCCGAAGCTGCCCGCCGACCCGAAGCCAGTGATGGAAATAAAATTGAGTACAGCCAACTTTGGTTGCTGCCCGTGGCCCAAAATCCCGATGGAACCTTTGCCAAATTGACCCCGCAGGCGTTACCACTGCCTGGGGCCCGTCCTCGCTGGCTCCCCTAACCGAAGTCCGTTGATTAACCCCCAGCAGAAAACGCAAAAAGCAAACAAACACAAAAAAGAATGAGCAAAAAAGATCTCGTCTTCCTCATCCTTTTGGGGTTTATTCCCGTCTCGATCGCGGCGGAATGGTTGCACTGGAGTCCGCTGGTGGTGTTCATCACCGCTTGCTTGGCGATCGTGCCCCTCGCCGCCTGGATGGGCCATGCCACCGAAGAACTCGCCGGGCTGGTCGGCCCCTCCCTGGGGGGATTGCTGAACGCTACCTTTGGAAACGCCACCGAATTGATTGTGGCCTTGGTTGCGCTCAAAGAGGGCTACGTTGGCGTTGTGAAAGCCAGCTTGACCGGTTCAATCATCGGCAACCTGTTGTTGGTCATGGGGCTGTCGATGTTGTTGGGTGGCTTGCGCTTTAAGGAGCAAACCTTCCAGCCCGTCATTGCCCGCATGAATGCCTCGTCCATGAACCTGGCCGTGATTGCCATGCTGCTACCCACAGCAGTGAACTTCACCTCCGTGGGCATTGCCGAGAGCGTCTTGCAAAAGCTTTCGACGGCGGTGGCGGTGGTCTTGATTTTGGTCTATGTGATGACCCTGCTGTTTTCCATGAAAACCCACAGCTATCTCTACGATGTGGCCGTGGCAGAAGGGGACGTGCCCGATCCGGAAGCCAGCGACGAATCGGCCGGCGAAGGGGAAGCGCACCGGCCAAACCTGCCCCTCTGGGTGGGGGTGTTGTTGGCGGCCACGATTTTTGTGGCGATCGAGTCGGAATTATTGGTGCATTCCCTGGAAACGGCCACCGAACAGTTGGGACTGACGGAACTGTTCACCGGGGTGATTTTGTTGCCGATTATTGGCAACGCAGCAGAGCACGCCACCGCCGTTACCGTGGCCATGAAAAACAAAATGGACTTGTCCGTTTCGGTGGCCATGGGTTCCAGCTTGCAAATTGCCCTATTTGTGGCTCCGGTGTTGGTGATTGCCGGTTGGTTCTTTGGGCAACCCATGGATTTGAACTTCCAACCCTTTGAGCTGGTGGCCGTGGCCGTTTCGGTGTTGATCGCCAACTCCATCAGCTCCGACGGGGAATCCAATTGGCTGGAGGGGTTGCTGTTGTTGGCGGCCTATTTGGTGCTGGGTTTGGCCTTCTTCTTCCACCCCACAATTGCCAGTTAGGAACTTGAGGGCATCGGTTTTTGGGGAACAATGAACCTGACGGACGCTTGGGAAGGGGAAACCATCACGATCGCCACGATGCATGGCAAGGAACAGGTGATTGCGCCGATTTTGGAGCAAACCTGGGGCCTGCGCTCGATCGTGCCGTCGGAACTGGATACGGATCGGTTTGGCACTTTTACCCGAGAGGTCGATCGACCCGGCGATCAGCTTGCCACGGCCCGGGTTAAGGCCCGGGCGGCCTTGGCGCTAACCGGTGGGTCGATCGCCCTAGCCAGTGAAGGTTCCTTTGGCCCCCATCCCAGTGTCCCCTTCGCGGCGGCTAACCGGGAATTGGTGCTGCTGATTGATCAATCCCTGGGGCTGGAGTTGGTCGGTGAAGCCATTTCCCTAAAAACCAACTATCGCCAAGGACGGGTTCGCAGTTGGGCGGAAGTGGAAAAATTTGCTGAAACCATTGGCTTTCCCGATCACGGGCTGGTGGTGGGTTGGGGTGAACCCCAAAACCTTCAGGGGGTGACGAAGGGCCTGCGCGATCGCTCGGCCCTGGCGGCGGCCGTCACCGAGGCCCTGACCCGATCGGCCGATGGCTCCCTGTGGGTGGAAACGGATATGCGAGCCATGCATAACCCCACGCGAATGCAGGTGATTGCCCAAGCCACGGAAAACCTGGTGGCCAAGGCGCGATCGACCTGTCCTGTTTGTCACTGGCCGGGGTTTTGGGTCACGCAGCGGCTGCCGGGGTTGCCCTGTGGTGAATGTGGGCTGCCCACGCCGCTGATTCGCCTGCATCGCTCCATTTGCGATCGCTGCGGCCACCAACAGGACGATCCCTTTCCCCAAGGCGAAACCACTGCGGATCCCACCTACTGCCCCTTCTGCAATCCTTAGGGCCTCAAAAACCAGGGCCTCAAAAACCGGCTCAAAGCTCGGAACCAAAATCAACAGCCAAATCAAAAGCTCCAGCAATCGATCGGGGACTGCAAAACCGGCCCTGGATGGGTTCGATCGCTCCTCATGGAGATTACATTTTTTTACATACTCTCATTTTCAGAGATTTTGGATTAACAGGCGATCGAGAACAGAATCATTGGCGATCAAGCACAAATTAAGCGTAAACCGATTGAGATTTTGCAATTTCCAAAGAAGATCAAATTTATTGAATCTTCGGTCTCTGAGAAAAACTTACAAATACTTGCAAAAAACCGCCTTTGGAGTTGAGAAGAATTGCGGAATCCTACTTTTCTCAAATGACTAAGCTTAATTACTCATGCCCTAACCTATGCTGAAGCAGGTTGTGGTTTAAACCTCAGAAGAATGTTGTTCAACATTGTTGGCAATTTGATGGATTAATCTATTCGGTTGCCTTCTTTAAAATCTCCTTCCCTGCTAGTGCCAATCTGCTCTGGATTGAACAATCTTTTGATTCCAATTTCCAGAGCAGTTCTTCAGCAAAACTGAGCAGATTCCAAAAATTTGGCTTCAGCTTTGGCTTCGGCTTTGGCTTCCAACCAGGAGCCACCGAGCTTCTATAAATCCGGAATTGAAACTGAAAGAGTGATTGGTTTATGGCACTTCCCCTTCTGGATTACCCCCTGACTTCTCAAAACCAGCGAGTGGATGGTTTTGAAGTTGCCAATCAAGGTGGTTTGCGTCTCATCACCAATGAGATTGATGAGGTGATTCGCGCGGCCTATCGGCAAATTTTTAATGAGCAACAGCTAACGGCCAGCAGCCGTCTTTTGGCGCTGGAATCTCAACTGCGCTGCGGTCAAATTTCGGTGCAAGACTTCATTCGCGGCCTGGCCACTTCCGAAGTGTTTCGCACGCGCAATTACGACACCAATAATAATTATCGCTTTGTGCAGATGTGTGTACAGCGAATTTTGGGTCGTGAGGTTTATAACAATCGGGAAAAACTGTCTTGGTCGATCGTTTTGGCCACCGAAGGTTTGAATGGGTTCATTGACTCGTTGCTCAACAGCGAGGAATATCAAACCCACTTTGGACGGGACACGGTTCCCTATCAACGGCGGCGGATTTTGCCTCAGCGATCGAGCGGTGCAGTAACCTTTGCGCACACGGCTCGCTATGGCGAAGATTATCGCGATCGCTTGCCAAAACCCATGGATGTGCAGTTTGGTTTGTTCAATTGGGAAACCTTTATGCGCCAGGCCGATTGGCCCACGGCGATCGGTTTGTTGGCGGGCATGTCGCTCTTGATTGCGGCGTTGTTGCTGTTCTCTGTGACGATCGGAAGCAGCGCGGCCTAAGCCGTTTCTCTTTTTTGTTGTATGTAGATCAATCCTTCCCTTACAGATCAACTCGGCTCAATGCAGCCTAGGATTCTGTGAGCAAAGCCAGACGACCCAGATGCTGCTTCGGGAGTTTTCCGTGCTCTCCCGAGGCAGTTTTTTAGATTTTCAGATTGCAATTGCTGATCAAGTTTTAGATTTTCAGATTGCAATTGCTGATCAAGACTGAATTAGAGGATGTCTACAAGGTATTTTTTAACGTGGATCAAGCACGAACCGTCGTTGGGGCAAGGAGCTTAAGCCCCTTGTCTTTGTTGTTTGGTCAGACCCGTAAGGTAGCAATTTAGGCTTTTCAGACACCCTTGTATTGACAGGTATTGACAGCCCAATTGATGAGGTTTTAACTCCAATCTTCTTCATCACGACGACGGCTGTTGACCTGATAAATATTGCCTTGGGCGTGCAATTCACGAGTTTTTTGATAGAGTGATTCCTCATCAAACCCCCAGCGGCTGAGGGCTTTGTCCAGGTCGGCTTGAATTTGTCTGGCTCCTGGAAAGTTGCGATAGCGAATTCGTAACCTGGCTAATTCACAAACATAAAAATCGGTGGGATCGCTGGTCAAAATGGCTTGCACCAAGTTGCGATCGACCATTTCTTGTGGGTGTTGTTGATCTTGCTGCTTCATATTCAATAACTTTTTTATTTTTACTTTTTTATTTTCATTTATTTTTAAATTATCTTTCTCTCTATTTTCTCTCTTATTTTGACCTTACTTCTGGTTGCTGTTTTTCGGCTTCATCGTTTCCCAAACGCCGGCCGTGGCGCTGGCTAAGCCTGATAGGCCCAATGTGGCCACTGTCCCGATCGCCTGGGACAAGAACAAATGCACCAAAAAGCCAAACCCGAGAAAGGGAATGACACTGAAAATGGAGGCATAAAAAGCGTTTTGGGATTCGCGAACAGTCCGAGTTTTTTCAAATTCTTCCGTGGAAAAATAGAGCGATCGCTCGGCAAAATCAAACCAGCGAATCAAGAGATCCATCAGCCGATCGCTCACGGCCGGCAACGCCAAATAGAGAGCGAGTGACCACAGGCCTGAACTTGCCAAAAGGGCTGCATCCACATGCAGAGACAATGGCAGCAGATCAGTAAACATAGGGCTTGGGGTCACTCATGGTGCTCGGTATTATACCCGGTTTGTAGCGTGATATACATTTCCTCATTGTTCACCATCGGCTAGCATCGGGTTGTGTTGCGGCGAAACGGCCCAATGGCTGTTGCTTGGCTCGCGATGAGAACAGGGCAAAAGGCCTTAGGAACTGTAGAAACTGATGGATTCTCTTGCGCGACTTTCTCGATGGTTAATTCCGGCGGCGGTGGCTGGCCTCAGTTGGGGCACGGTTCAGGTTCATCCTATGCAGGCTGATTCCGGGATTCAAGGGTTTGTGTTACCCAGCGGTAACATTATCTGTGGCTCTTGGATGGATGGCGGCCAGGGCTATTTGCGCTGTCATGTGCAGTCGGGGTTGCGGCCACTGCCCCCGCAGCCCGCCGATTGTAATTTGGATTGGGGTCATGAAATCTTGCTGAATGCCAACGGCCAGACCGAGGTGCTTTGTGTGGGAGACACGATCGCGGGCCCATATCCTCGATTGAATTACAACCAGGTTTGGGAGCGAAATGGATTTCGTTGCGAAGCCAAAACCACCGGTTTAACCTGCCGTGCTCGGAATGGTCGGGGCATGTTCTTGAGTCGAGAACGCTGGCGAAAAATCTAGGGGATATCCCTTTGGGTTCTGAGCCGATCGATGGCGGCCAAATAATCGGGCAGCGGTTCTTGGCCGGTTTGGCAAGCGAGCCGATCGACTGCAATTAAATCACTGCCAAAAAAGACCCGATCGAGCGGTAGGGTTTGCCCTCGATCAGGTCGATAGTCGGGGCTGAAATATTTGACCGTGCCATCCACCACCGCCCCGTTAAACAGATGGCCAATGCAGAAATAAACATCCTGCAAAACCTGCGGCACGGAGGGGCGATGGAGCTGGCCACGGGAGTGGGGGCTGCGTGCTTTGTAGCGATCGCGCGGAAAGAGACCGTAGAGATTTTTCAGGGAGGCGGAAATGAGGGGAGCCTCTTTCAAATGGGTGCGCTTGAGGGCCCCGATCGAGATTCGACAGTCCACCTCCCGCAACAGGGCCGGGGCCCACATGGAACGAAAGCGCACGGGCAAGGGCGATTGATTCTCGTATTCCGCCAAGGGCAGGCTGTCCGCATCAACCAGGGTCATGCCCTGATCCAATAACCGATGCAGACCGCGCCGCTGGGCAATTTCCGCGAGGGAAACCGGCGAGCATACACCTTCCACAATCAAGATTTCCGCTTGGGGAGCAACCGATCGCAAGGTTTGCAAAACAGTGGCCAAGACTCGATCGCCCACGGTGACCGGTGGCCCCACGGGATAGCCCAAATTGGGTTTCACCAAAATTCGCTGTGCCCCGATCGCCTCGGCAGGGGGTTGATAGCTCCAAGCCTCACTGGCCACAACGGCCGTGGGCGGGATGGTGGGGGAAAAGGTGGCAGTCATGGAGAAAGGGGGACGAAGCGATTGTGATGGAATCGTTGGGCTAGGTGGCTTGCCGGCCCGGACAATCCGCAAGAATCATAAACTCGCAATTAACCAGCAAAGGGCGATCGACCCTAGGGGGCTGGTGGTGGGTTGGGTGCGTCGGTGGGTTCCGGATCGGGCGGGTCAAGGCGGGAGCGATCGAAGGCCCGATCGAACGTGGCTTTCATGGCGGCCTGGATTCGATCGGGATCCGGTTTGCGGCCGCCCATTAAGTCTCCGAAATAGACACAGGCTCCCTCTCCCAAGGCCAGGGTATAGGCCGCTGCCCAGGAAGCGGCGATCGCACTGCCAAAGCCGGGGACAAATTTCACCAACTCCCGCCCGATCGCCTGGGCCAAAAATCCGCCCGCGATCGTGCTGATGATGCCGCCCACTTGCGATCGAGTGAGTTTTTGGCCATAGAGCTGTCCCAACAGGCCAACCATGGAAACTTGCAGCGCCGTCAGCACCGGCATGGATGCGAAGGGCAAAGGCACGGCCTCAACTGCCGCCGCGGCCGCCGCAAAGGCCAACACATAGCGCCGCCCCACATCCCGATAGAGGTTGCTGATTTGGCGGCCCGGCTCCCCGTCCAAAACCGAATCCAACAATTGATGGATGGTGCGGGCTTCGGCTTCCGGCAGCAAATCCGCCAGGGCATCGCGCAAGGCTTCCAAACCATAAAAAGTGGGGTGATAGTCATCCTCCTCGCGGGTGAAATCCAACAGTACAGCGCGATCGAACAGGCCCGCAAAGGCTTCCTGCAATGCCGCAAAGGGCCGGGCCACCGCCTCCAGGCCCAGAGGATCCGCCGGGTGATCTTCAACCGTTGCCGGATAAACCTCATGCAAACAGGTGACCGCCAGCAAACAAGGCACGGCGGGATAGCGTTGGCGCAGGGTGGCGACCACTTGCCGCAGGGTTTCGGTGGCAAAGTCGTTGATCTTCACTGTGAGGATCAAAATTCTGGCCCGATCGGGATCCTCGTCAAAATCCGTCAGCAAGGCTTGGGCGATCGCCTGGCTGTCCCGTTCCGCATCCCCTAAACCCACCGTGTCCGTAAAAATCAGCAGCGGCAACTCATCGGAGGGATAGGCATAGCGTGCCGTGTGTTGCGTGTGGGGCCGAAAGCCTTGGCCCACAATTTCCACCGAAACTCCCGTTAGCCCTCGGACGATCGAACTTTTGCCCGCCTGGGGTTTTCCCAACAGGGTCACTTCTGTGGTGGGCAGTTGGGCCCGCACTTCCGCCAACACCGCCGCCACCCGATCGTCACTGACGCTAAACCATTGGGTTAGGGATTGCACCCCCTGGGCCAGGGTTTCGCCGGGTTTGAGATGACCTAGGGCGGCAGATAGATCTGACAAATTCTTTGGTAGATTCGGCAAATTTTTTGGCAAATTTGGCAAGTTCGGCAGATTAGGTAAATTCGGCAAATTAACCGACCAATTACGAGGCAAATTGGGTAATTCCGTCGGTAAGTTGGGCAGGTTGGGCAAACTGGGTAAATTTGGCAAATTCAAGCCCGTCAGCCGATCCTTCGCCGATTGCCAAGCATTAGTCCACAAACCCGGTCGCTGCGGCTCGCGGGGCGACTCCCCGATCGACGCTGAAGACGGCTCCGCATCCTGGCCCGTTGCGCCTTCTAGAATCATGTCCGGCGGCATGACTTCCGGCGGCTCGATCGCCCCCGACGAGGGCCCATCAGCCGGGCGATCGGCCCCTGAGGCTTTGATTTCTGTTGGTTCAGGAGCGGGGGAATCAAAATCCGGCATATCAGCAATAGTTAGCGGTGGTTGCTGTCTGAAACGGGTCTTGAACGGGTCTTGGACGAGGATCGAGTGAAATTTGAATTTCCTTAAAGTTTGACTGAGAACTTGCGCTTGAAATTTAATGAATTCACTCAAATCTCAACAATCCAAAGCATAACTTTAAACCAAGGATTCAATCTCTCAAAATCGCGGCTGCAATCGGTTAGAACAGGTCTAGCACCTGAAGATTGTCTGCAATTCCTACACCGCTCCTATCATTCAATGGCATTGGTTACGGGTGATGACAGGTGAGCATTCAGCCCTGGTCTGGGACAGCGATCGCCTGCCAAACTAGAGAACTGGGATTTTGTAGCGAATCGATCGGTTCCTGATAAAAGGTGCTGGCTACGATGGCGGATCCCAGTTGTGTTTTAGGAGTGGCGATCGGATGGTACAGAGTCCTTGGAGAACTGAGCAAGTTCCTCGCCCCAACCGTCAACAGCCGGAGCTGTGGCAATTGGCCAATGGTTTGCGGGTGGTTTATCACTATGTGCCCGTTAGCCCGGTGGTGACCATGGATGTGTGGGTGAAGGCGGGGGCTGTGGCTGAACCGATCGCCTGGGATGGGATGGCGCACTTCCTAGAACACATGATTTTTAAGGGCACTGACCGGTTGGGCCCCGGGGAATTTGACCGGGCGATCGAGAGTCGCGGCGGAGCCACCAACGCCGCCACCAGTCACGATTATGCCCATTATTTTGTGACCACGGCGGTGGAACATGCGGAAGCCACCCTGCCCCACTTGGCGGAGTTGTTGCTGAATGCGACGATTCCCGATCAGGAATTTGAGCTGGAGCGATCGGTGGTGCTCGAAGAAATCCGCCAGGCCTATGACAGCCCCGATTGGGTGGGATTTCAGATGCTGCTGTCGCGGGTCTATCCCGACCATGCCTATGGGCGATCGGTTTTGGGCAGTGAAGAATCCTTGATGAAGCGATCGCCCGCTGAGATGCGGCGGTTCCATGCCTGTCACTACCAACCGGAAAATCTGGTGGTGGCCCTGGTGGGAGGGTTGCCGCCCGATCGCGCCCGTCACTTGATGGAATCGGCCTTTGCGGCCTTTGGTCAGCCCCAAGCCTGTCCTCCCCAGCCGATCGGGCAAACTCCGCCGATTGCCGCCGTCCATCGCCAAGAGCTACACCGGCCCTATCTTGAACAAGCTCGGGTGATGATGGCCTGGACGGGGCCCAGCTTGCAAGACATTGGCGATACCTATGCTTTGGAAGTGCTGGCCACCGTTCTCGGCATTGGGCGCACCTCGCGCTTGGTCAGCGATTTGCGCGAAGACCGGCAATGGGTTTTGGCGATCGACTGCGAAGCCAGTGCCCAACGAGATGCCAGCTTACTCACGATCGGCGCTTGGTTGGATGTGCGGGATGTGGGCGTGGTGGAAGCCTGCATTTGTGATCATCTGGCCCTGCTGCGCGATCACCCCATTAACCCGATCGAGCTGAAGCGGGCCCAGCGTCTTCTGTGCAGCGACTATATTTTCGCCACGGAAACCCCCAACCAACTCGCCAGCCTCTATGGCTACTACGGCCTGTTGGATCAACTGCCCGAAGCAACGGTTTATCCCGATCGGATCCAGGCCGTCGGCCCCGAAGACGTGCAACGGGTGGCACAAAAATATCTTTCCCCCGATCGCTATGCCATGGTTACCTTGGTTCCGTCCTAGAGTGGGATCGATCGACCAAGACAAGGGGTTTCAGTCCTTTGCGCTCATCATGATGAATGCTTGGCAAGTCCGAAAATCAATCGGCTTGCACAGCAACCAACTCCTAACCGGTGATTAACCCGTTGATTAACCCTTGGTCTTCATGGCCAACTCGCGCCGCCAGAAAAAGGCCGCCGCTCCCCACAGCCCCACCATCTTGAACGTTTCCGAAGCCAGCGTCGCCCAAATGGCCCCCGCCCAGGAATAGGACGGAATCAAGATTAGGTTCAGCACCACATTCAAAATGGCAGCGGTGACTTGAATTAAGCTCCGTTGCCCCTGGTGGCCCGAAGAGGTGAGGCAATCGGCCGCCAAATACTGCATTCCCAAAATCAAATGCACGGGGGCGAACCAACGCAACACCCCGATCGCCTCGCGATATTCCGACCCCAAAATCCACTCCACCACCGGGGCAAAGAAAAACATCCCCAATCCCCCCAGCACCCCGTAGCCCGCGATCAGCGGAAACAGGCGCTTGGCAAACTGAATACTGCCGTCAATGCCATTAGTACCCGCCTGGAAAAAGCGAGCATAATTCGCCGCGCCAATGGCCAAGATCGGCTGGTAGCCCACATCCACAAACCGATAGCCCGCCCCATAGATCCCGGCAGCCTCTTCATTCACCAAGCTAGAGAGCAGGGTTTTATCCGCATTGGCATTAATCGTTTCAGCGGAACCGGCAATCGAAAAGTAAAACCCTTGACCCAGTTCCCACTCGCAATTGGGCTTGGGCCACAGGGGCCAGCCCGCCTGCCGACTAGCCAACACAAAGGCCACAAGGGCCGGCAACACTGACGCAATGCAGTAAAAAATCGACCAGGTTTCTGCCGATCGCCAGTCGGGAACCAGCCACAGGGCCCCCACCGCCAAAAACTTCACGGCACTGAAAAGCACCTTGAGCTGGGCTGGGCGAGCCGCCACCCCCACCGATAAAAACGCCGAACTGCTAAATTCCAGCAGACAAACGCCCCAATAGTCCCCCAGGGCCATCCACAGCACCAACCAGGGGGAAACTTGGCTGCCCCAAATTCGACTCGCCAGCAACATCACCAACCCAATGCCCAGCAGGGAAGACCAGCCCCAAACGAATAGGGACTTCCCCCACTCGGTGCGGAAACTGCTGCGATCGCGCGAAACCGTCCGCATCAACAAGTGGGCATAACCAACCCCAATGAAAGGCGAAAGCATGGCCACCAAGGACAACACCCCGATCAGTTCGCCATACTCTTTGGATCCTAAAAACCGCGCCACAAAAATGAAGTACAGCGCCTGGATCGCCACGCTAATCACCCTGGCGGCAATCATCCAGAGATTGTCTTGCACCGAGGATTTCCCCAGAGTGGTGCGCAGACGTTGCAGGACTCCTTGAAGGTTGGGCATAGGAGCTAGTGAGTGAAGAGTGAAAAGGAGTGGAAAATTGCACCCAAACTAACACCGTCGCTACACAAAACCTCTGGAAAAGATTACGGACTGGTAATACTGGCCAGCAAACGAACGTAGGCCGCTTGATAGTAAATGGCTGGTTCCGTGAGTTCCCAACTATTCACCGGCCAGCCGGTGGGTGAGTCGAGATAGCGCTTTTGGATGGGCTGTTGTTTGACGGATTCTTGGTTGCCGGTGTAGTCGCGGTTGGGCCCGCCCACCAAATATCCGGGAGCCGGGCCCGGTTTTCCGGGGGCAACGCGCTCATACTCACCACGCCCCAACCATTCGTGATACATGCTGGTGACCGATCGCTCGGCTCCCAGACTGCCCATGTTGGTTAGGTAAACAAACCCCAAGGGATTCACGCCATGGAGGTAGTGCAAATGGGCCATAGCCCGGGCTTGTAGGCTGGTGTTGCGATCGGGCACTGCGCCATAGCGAATTGCGTCCCGGTTGCTGTTGCCATAGTTGGCCTGAACTTGGTTGCTGCCCCAGTGATATTGCTCATCGGGCAGTGACACCCGATAGGGATCCAGATCCATGCGCAAGCCGTAGGCCTGGGTTTGGGTGCGCACCATATTCACGAATCGATCGCGAATTTGCTTGACCAAGGCGGCATCTGCGTTGGGCAAGCGGGTATAGAGCAGCAGCGCATCGCCTTCGTGGGCCCGATACCGACCCCAAACGTTGTCGTTCCAAGGCTGGGAAGCGGTGAGATATTTTGCAAGTTGGGTGCTGTAGTCGGGGTTGCCGGTGAGGGCAAACAGGTGAACAGCGGCGGCGGCAGCATTGCCCTGTTGCTCGGTCACGGGGCGATCGGCATCCCCGGCTTTAATTTCCTGGGTGTCGCAATCGGTCTTGAGGGGATTTTGCTGAAACCAGTTCCAAGCCCGAATGGCCCGCTGTTCCAAATCTCGGGACTCCCCTTGCAGGGCGGGAAACTGCCGATAGACTCGGGCCGCATGGGCAAAGGCGGCCGCCGTGGCGATCGTGGAGGAAGAGCATTTGGGCCCGTAATATCGGGGGCGACGATCTTGGCTGGGGCGATCGGCCGCATTGTGATCCAGCACGCCCACCTTGATCAACACGCCGCCATCGTCTTCCTGCATTCGCTTCAGCCAATCCACTTCCCACTTAATCTCATCGATGAGGTCGGGGATGCCGTTGCCCGATTCGGGAATGTTGAACCGATCGGTGAAGGCTCGGGGGTTTTCTTCGTAGGCCGTCAGCAGTTGATTCACCACGGGGCCCGCAAAGGTGCTGTATTTGTTCGTATCACCTGCATCAAACCATCCCCCTCGCAGGTCGCGGGCCGTGGCGGGATCATCCTTGGCACTGACCGATCGAGCTTGAGAATCCTGATTGGGGCCCAAAAAAGCCGCCCCATCTTGCCACTTGCCAGCCACAGAACCCGTTTTGTTGAAACCGGCCCGCTGGTAATAAAACACACGTGTGGCGGTTACCAGGTTTTTTTGGTAAACATTGGCCTGAATTTGAAAGGGAAATGATTGCTCGCCCCGTTCCCGATCAACCACCACATAGGTTCCCGATTGTTTCACGGTCGAAAAATCAAAATGCCAGGCCCGATCGCCCGACTGACCGTGGATTTGGCCCCCATTCCAAGGGGTAAGAGCACCCGAAAAAACCACCGCATTAGTCGAGGTATTTCGAACTTCATAGACCGATCCCGGCGTGAAGGCTCGGTTGGCATTTTCACCCCGCTGCGGAGAAGCAATCACCGCCACTTTGGGATCCTGAGGTCGATAGCCAAACTGATCCACCAAAATTCGAGGAATGGGTTCATTACCACCCCCCGTTCCCCCGTTAAATGGCAGCGATGCCCAAGCCTGCATGGTGTATTGGAACAGCGATTGATTCGCCAAGGATTGAGACCCAAAATCCATGATCCCTAGCCCCGCTAGCAACGCTCCACTCAGCCAAACCCACTTCCAACGTTGCATCACAAACCTTTCTCCTTGGGACAGGTGCTATTAGCCAAATTTCATTGCTAGGCAGGACGACTGAGATCAGAACTCTAGGTAGTTATCTCAGATCATCATTTCAAGTCATGATTTCAAGCCATAGTTGCAAGAAAATCAAATCAACTATTTGAGAAGGTGACTAGTATCGCGACAGGCTTAATACATTGGGTCAAAGTTGCGGAGTCAGTCGTGGTAACAAGGGGCTTAAGCCCCTTGCTGCCTAACGATTTGGTGGCGATAATAGCTATGTAATTTAACCCAGCAAATTAAGGCAGCCACGCTACTAGAATGATTTGAGATCGGCCAATAATTAAATAATGCTGGAAAAGAAAATGCTGAAAAAGAATGATTTATTATGTTTTCAGTGTGTATCAAATTAAACAACAAAAAACAGTAATTGAATTGATTGTAAGGCTGATCATGGTTGAACCCATGAATGGTTACTCTCAATTGGTCAAATGGGTTGAGGCTGTGGTGCTTGTCAATTCCCAAATTTTGAATTCTTTTGAATTTTAAGTTGGGTTGAGCGCGATGCCATCTGAATTAGCCTAGCCTTTCTATCATACTAATGGAAAAAGCGTCTGGGCCCTGAAGGGAGATAGTCTTTAGATTAATCTTTTTTTGAAAGCAGTCGTTAACCGAATCTTCACAAATTAGGTTTCCAGATTGGCATTGTTTTTTGGCACAAACTTGCTGGAAATCTAGCAATTATGCCAACGGGTTGCGATCGGGAAGGAAAAAGAACCGCCAAAAATCAGCCCTAATCCCGCCCGATCGCCCCCTGATCCTCGGCAACTTTAGGCTTTCAGGAATTCTCGTAGCGCCACCAGTTTTTCCCAGGCGGCCCCGCTCGCCAGGATTTCCTTGGCCCGAGCCACCCCAACAGCACAGGCTTCCGGCGACCCGATCGGCTCAGCGATCGCCCCGGCAACTTGGAGGGCCAGGGATGCATTCAGGGCCACGGCATCCCGCTGGGCGATCGAGCCTTGACCCTGAAGCACTTGGCGCAAAATTTCGGCATTTTCGCTGGGATCACCACCCACCAAGGCAGCCGTGGGCGCGGCCGCACAGCCGGCCGCCACCGGATCCAACTCAAAGCGGGCGATCGCCCCATCGGCCAACACAGCTAGATCGGTCACATCCGCCAACCCCCCTTCATCCAAACCTTCGCGCCCATGGAGGACGATCGCCCGCTGAGTGCCCAGCCGATTCAGGGCCCCGGCCATCACCTCAATCAAATCGCTTTTGAAAGTACCGATCACCTGGCCCGTGGGCCGCAGGGGATTCACCAGGGGCCCCAACAGGTTAAACACGGTGCGCACCTTCAGGGCTTGGCGAATGGGCGCGACGGCTTTCATGGCTGGATGCCAACCGGGCGCAAACAGAAACGTGATCCCCACCTGATGCGCCGCCGCTTGGATTTGGGCAGGATCTGCACCGAGGCGAATTCCCAGCGCCTCCAGCACATCGGCGGATCCCGACTTGCTGGAAGCGGCCCGGTTCCCATGCTTCACCACCGTGACCCCAGCGGCGGCGGCCACAAAGGCGACGGCCGTGGAAATGTTGAAGGTGGAAGCCCCGTCGCCACCCGTGCCGCAAGTGTCGATCGAGGGGCTGGGCAGCGGATCGCCCGTCACGCTCACCGATTGGCTCAGCAAAACCTGGGCCATCCCAGCCAGCTCATCAGCCGTTACCCCCTTGGCCTGGAGAGCAGCCAAAATTGCGCCCGACAGGGCTGGAGCCAGCCCATCATCCAACCAAGCTTGCATCAGTTGGGCGGCCTGAGCTTGGGACAGGGATGCTTGATCGAGCAGTTGCTTCAACAGGGTGGGCCCATCAAAGGTCGTGGCGGCGGCAGTCATAACCGAAGCTCCAGGGGCGATCGCGCGAGAAAGTCCAGTGCTAGAATACTATCCGCGCTCAAAATTCCGGGCCCCCAAGCCGAGAATCAGCCCACCAATCCCCCTTGCTTGAGGGCTGGCTAGAGGTTGATTCAGTAGCTCAAAGGCAAGCAATTGGGGTAAAGTAACAACCGCGCGGGTGTAGTTCAGTGGTAGAACGTCAGCTTCCCAAGCTGAATGTCGTGGGTTCGAGTCCCATCACCCGCTTAGTTTCTGCGACACTGCGATTTCAGGTAACCAACAAATCCCTTAGACAAATCGCTCAGATTGCTTGATCGAGTTTCCTGATCACTGCAATGGCATCATTAGTGATTAATTAGCCCTGGTTAGGTGCTGCCTCAGTCTTCAGCAAAAATCCGATAACGCTTGGTCAGCAAAACTGTTTTGGGCAACACATGGTGAAGTGGGATGACGATATCTATAACACCCCAGCGTATTCGGTGACGGATGCTGCGCGGTATTTGCGCATCCCAGTTGTGACTCTGCGCTCTTGGCTTAAGGGGCGTTCCTATGCCACCCAGATTGGTCAGCAAGCGTTTGAGCCACTGATTCAGCGGCCCGATTTAGCGCTGCCCCAGCTCTCGTTCACAAACCTGGTAGAGGCTCATGTTTTGCGAATTATTCGTGAAACCCATCAGGTCAAGCTTGATAAAGTTCGCAATGCCCTAGATTACATGAGCCAGCAGTTTGACACGGCTCACCCATTGGTGATGAGACGGTTTCAAACCGATGGGGTTGATTTGTTTGTGGATCAAGTGGATCGGCTGGTTAATGTTTCTCGATCGGGCCAGCTTGCCATGCGCGAAACCTTGAAACACCTGCTGACCCGCATTGAGTGGAACGCAGAGGGAATCGCCAACCGATTTTTTCCCATCATTGAGTGGGTTCCTGAGCCAGGCACTGACAAGATTATTTTCCTCGACCCATCCATTCGGTTTGGTAAGCCGGTCATTGCAGGTCAGGGAGTGCCTACCGCTGCCATTGTTAGCCTGATTGATGCGGGTGACTCGATCGACGATGTAGCAGATGAGTTTGATTGCTCTCCTGCACAAATTAAGGCTGCCATTCAGTTTGAAGCTCAAAACCGTGCCGCGTGACTCCAGCCGATCGCCCTATTTTCTTTATTGATTGGTGCCTCGGAAAGTCGGTGGCCAAGGCCCTCAGGGAAGTGGGTGCTCAAGTTGAGCATCATGGCAATTTTTTTGCCCAAAATACCCCTGACCCAGAGTGGTTGACGGTGGTGGGCGATCGGGGTTGGGTCGTGCTGACCAAAGATGAGGCGATTGGAACCAATAAGCTGGAATTGGGGGCGATCGCCCATGCTGAAGCAAGGGTTTTCATCTTGGTGTCAGGCAACTTGAACCGTCAGCAAATGGCTGCCTTATTTGTTGAGGTGTTACCCAAATTGGAACGGTTCAGCCAGGGCAACCAAGCGCCCTTTATTGCCAAAATCTACAGAGATGGCAGAGTTGAACGCTGGAAAAATCGTACCCAGTTGCTCAAACTATTGAAGGGGAGAGAATTGCTGGATCTTTGAGAAAATTCTTTGAACATGGAGGCTCAGTCGGCCCAATGAGCGAGAATAGCGGCCACTAGTTCGCAAAAACCTTCTCCCTCAGCGCTGGGAGTGATGTGCGCCGGTTGATGGAGCAGCTCGCTGAGGTAGGAACGCACGTTGGCCACGCCGACGGAGCGGGGAAAAAGGGTCGGGTCAAATAGGCTTTCATCATTGGGGCTGTCCCCGATCGTCAGGACTTGATCGAGGGAACAACCGGGCCACAACAGTTTGATCGCCCGTTGGAGTCCCGCAGCCTTGTTTTGTTCTGGGAGCTTGATGTGGGCTTGCACGGCACTGTAGGTAAATCCCCAGCCCAAGGCCGCCAGCGATTCCCCCATGGCCGATAGGGTTTGGCGATCGATGCCCGGCAAATCTGCCAGATCAAAAGTCCAATCGGTGATTCGAAAGCGGTTATCGGGGGCCGGGTGCAGGCGGGGAAAATGATGATGAAATTCTGTTTGGAGGATGCCAAAGACATCGGCCAAGGCATCGCGATGGGTGATCGGGTCGGTTACGTCCACTAGCCATTGTCCCTCGGGTTGATCGCGCCGATAGAGCAGACCGCCGTTTTCCGCGATCGCCCCTGCGATCGGCAGGTATTCCACCAGGGCGCTAACCCAACCGGCCGATCGCCCGGTGACGATCAGGACGGGAATTCCGGCCTGTTGCAAGCGCTCCAAGGCCAAAAACAGGTGACTGGAAAATCGACCCGATCGGGTCAAGGTGCCGTCCATATCGGTGGCGATCGCCCGGAGGCCGGGAGCAAGGGCAGCGGCCATCGCCGCCAGCGAGGACTGAGGAGACAAGGGCATAGCGATCGACCCGTTTGCAAATATCGCAATGTACAGTGGGGAATGTTTTGGCCGCAAGTGGCGCGATCGCCCCATGGTCTGAATTGTCTGAACAAATTCTGATTCGGCCTTCAACGCTCCTTCAAGGCCGTCTAAACCCTGCAAACGTATTTAAACGTATTTAACGGATTGGCTGGACCCATATGGCTACCACCGCACTTGATCGGGACGCGCATCTGTTTCACCTGGCTGCCCAGCGAGCGGGAATTCATATGCCCATTTTGCCCGCGCTCCAGGAAGCCCATGATCAGCCAACCCCAGAAGGGGAAAGGGGGTTGGGCTTAACCAGTGCGGATCAAGAGCAGGTGGACAGCCTGCCAGATCAGGTGATGGAAGCGGCCCTGTTGGTGCGACGGTTAACGGATTCTTTGATCCAATCCGGTTGGAAGGCCGATCGAATCTGGCAGGTGAGTGTTGAGCAATATAGCCCTGAGGTGTTGGCCGTGTTGGCCCGGGGCTTTGAAGACAAAACCAGTGGCGGGCTGATCCTGGCTGGTTGCTCGCTCGATCGGCTCATGGCCGCCTATCGCCAATTTTGCACCTTGGAGCGATCGACCCAGATTGTTCCCGCCAACACCGCCCTCACCGGCAGCACCTTCACCATCGATCGGGCCCTGCTCGACACGATCGAGCGTCTGCCCCAGTTCTATCAAGGCTACGTGCATCAACGGGAAGCCCTGATTGAAGCGACCCGCATTTGGCGCGGCCTGGCCACCCGGGAAGACACCTTGGTTTCCTTGGGGTTGCCCGCCTTGAACTACACCGATGCGGCCCTGGACACGGCCTTGGTCACCTTCATCCGGCGTTTGTCGCCCAACTATTCCGGCTTTCCGCACCAGCGAGAGGCCCTGTTGCGGTTGGTGCAAATTTGGCGGCAACTGGATTCGCGCCAATCGGCGATCGCCTCACTCAGCGACAGCAACTTAAGCCTGTTGCCCCGTAATTACGATCCGGCCCTGCTGGCCTTTGTGCTGCGGGTTCCGGAGTTCTATGCGGGCAGCGGCACTCAGCGCAATGCGGCCACCGAAACCGTCCGCATGTGGCGAGATTTGGACAATCGCAACGCGGCCCTCACCAGCTTGGGGGTGAATCCGATTGTGTTTGCGAATCCGGCGGTCCCCGAAGCCAGCACCGCCGCCGCCCAGCTCGATCGGGAATTGCTTTCTTTTCTGCGGCGGTTGCCAGCCGCCTACCGAGCAACCCCAAATCAACAGGGCGCTTTGACTCGGTTGGTGCAACTGTGGCGCGGTTTAGAAACCCAGCAGGCCGCGATCGGCTCCCTGGAAACGGATTTGCGCACCATGCAATGGCAGGTGATGATCCTAAAACAGAACACCGTCCTCAAAAGTCAACCGGTTCAGGCTAGCGCCCTGCCGCGAAACGAAGTGGCCGCCATGCCCGCCGGGGAACTGTCGCTGATTGACTCGATCGAGCAAGGAACCCACTATCGAATCCTGACCGTGGAGCCAATCCGCGATCGACGGGAATGGTTTGTTTACCGGGGCCATGCGGACTTTTTGGAACCGGCCACCATGTTGGTGAAAACCAGTACCTTCCTCAAAACCCGCCCCCTACAGGCCAGCAGCTTGGGCAATGCGGAAAAGGTGGCTCTTTCCCCCGGAGAATTCCAAATTCGCAGCTATGAGGACGTGGGCGATCACCTGCGGATTCGGCTGGTGAAACCCATTAATAACCGGCTGGAATGGTTCATTTTTGAAGGCCACATCACCCTGCTGAATGTGGATGACTATCCCTCACCTCGGGATCCCGCGCCTGCGCCTGCGCCCGTACCTGTGCCTGCCCCTGCTCCCGCGCCTGTCCCCCGGCCCACCCCGGTTCCCACCCCGGCCCCTGTGCCCGATCGGGGACGGCGGATTCAAGTGCCCGGGCTGGGCACGGTTTGGACTCGTGACCCGATTATTGCGGGCGGTAACTTTAGTTGGGGTGAAGCCACCAAAGATGGCACGCGGATTCCCGAAAATTCCACCATCACCCAAAACATCATTGCCATGGCCCGGCGAATGCAAGAGGTGCGGGCCCGGCTGGGCAATCGCACCATCACCATCACGAGCTGGTATCGGCCCCCGGCCGTGAACCGGGCCGTGGGTGGGGCCCGCAACTCAACCCACATTCGGGGCCATGGTGTGGACTTTGTGGTGGCGGGGTTGTCGCCGCGTGCGGCCCAACGGATTTTGGATCCCTGGTGGCCCGGTGGTTTGGGCTATGGCTCCTCCTTTACCCATTTGGATAATCGGGGATATCGGGCCCGGTGGAATTACACCAATTAATGAGTGATCCAACCAAGGGGATGGTGGGGGAGGTCGATCGGGTTCAGTCCAGCGATCACCCCACGGCTCCACCCAGCAGCAGCACTTGAATTTCGCTGTGGGCGGCGATTTCGCTGGTTCCTTGGGGAACTTGGGCCAGGGCGGTGGTTCCCGCTAGGTTGATCAGGTTGCCAGAACTGTGGCTGCCTTTGGCCAGGCTAAAGACCAGTTGCCCTTCGATGATCTGCAACGATCCCCAAAGGTAAGTTTCTCGCCGCCCGGCCCCTTGCAGATCCTGCGCCGATCGCGCCGTCAGCCACTGCACCCCGTGGGGGCCCGATCGCCCCGACAGCTTCCGCAACAGGGGAGCCACAAACCGCCAACAACCCACCAGGGCCGAAACGGGATTTCCCGGCAAGCCCACATAGACCTTGGGGCCAAAGGTGGCCAGGGTCAGGGGCTTCCCGGGCCGCACGGCCACGGATTTGACGTGAATTTCGCCGCCCAACTCTGCCAAGACCGCATCCACATAGTCATAGTCCCCCACGGACACGCCCCCCGTGGACAGCACCAAATCCGCTTGGTCGATCGCCTGTTCAACGGCAGCTTTCAAAGCGGCGCGATCGTCCCGCACCACCCCAAGGGCGATCGGCTCCACACCCATTTGTTGCAAAAAGGCGATCAGGGCGTATTGATTGGAATCGACAATTTGCCCCGGTTGCAGGGGCTGATCGATCGTGCCCAGTTCATCGCCCGTGGAAAACACCGCCACCCGCGGCCGTCGCACCACCGTGACCCGATCGCACTGGGCCGCCGCCAACACCGCCAATTCAGCGGGCCCGATCGCCAACCCAGCGGGCAAAATCTGATCGCCCGATCGGCAAAACATCCCCTTCGCCCGCACAAATTCCCCCACGGCCGGCTGGCTCAACACCTTCACCCGATCGGGCCCGGCCGGTTCCGTGTCCTCTTGAATGGCGATCGCATCGGCCCCCGGCGGCATCATCGCCCCGGTGAAAATCCGCGCTGCCTGGCCGGGGCCCAAAGTTTGTTGCGGAGCCACCCCAGCCGGAATCGTTTCAATCACCTGCAATTCTGTTGGCCCCTGGGCCAGGTCAGCTTGGCGCACCGCGTAGCCGTCCATGGCGGAGTTGTCCCAGTGGGGAAAGTCCAAGCGCGATCGCACCGGTTCCGCTAACACCCGACCCAGGGCCGCCACGCTGGCGATCGATTCAGTGTCGGTGATTGGCGGCGTGATCCGTAGGGCGATCGCTTCAGCTTCTTGGGCGGAAATCATTAGTGAGTTGGGCATAGGGAGCGATCGTCAGTTTAAAACTCCCGGCCCGTGACTACAATTCCCGCAAGAATTCCCGCAAGGCGCGATCGCCACCCGCCCGCCTCCACCCTGACCGCCCCAGTAGAATGCGATATCGTTGGGGTCAAGGGGTTTCAACCCCTTGTCTATGATTGTGATCTGTTACCTGCTCGCTATTGCTTTTTGATCATGCCCCGCGCTAAAGCCCAACCCAGCCCTCCTGAAACCGCCCCCGATTGGCATTACGAAACGGCCATGGCCGAGGTGGAAACGATCGTGCGGCAACTGGAAACGGGCGACTTGGATTTGGATCAAGCTTTTGATCAATTCACCACTGCGGTCGATCGCCTGCAACAGTGCGATCGGTTCCTGCGCGATCGACAGGCCCAAGTGAGCCTAGCGATCGAAACATTGGATCATCTCGATCTGGAATAAGCTAGATGGTCTCGATCGCCAAATCGCTCGTCGTTGTTACGCCGTTACGCCCCTACCCGATCGCGCCCCATTGACGCGGGCCGGCCAATGCGCAAGATTTCCCAATGCGCAAGATTTCCTTACCCGATGCGCCTGGGGCGAGTCGATCGACGGGATTCAATCGGGGTGTTTGGGGGTGGTTCAATTTCGTAGAGCACCTGGCCATTGCGAACCGCCACAAAGGACAGGGACAGGGGGCCGGCGGTGTAAATGTCGCGGGCTGCAATCACCCGCACCTCGACGGGTTGGGTTTGAGACTCCAGCCAGCGCACAAATTGGATCAAGCCCGGCACATTTTCCACCCGGAAGCCATCGGCGGCGACTCCCGCTCGCTGGGCCCGAAACAGGGCTTGGCCCAAGGCGAGTTCCAGGCGATCGCGCAGTTCCGGTTGCGACAGGTTGGCAGGATCCAGGGAAGACATCGCCAGGGTTTCGCGACGGGTAAAGAGAATTTGATTCAGCGCCACATCCAAAACGACGCGGATGGGCGGTTCTTCGCCGGTCAGATAGTTGGCGGTGGAAATTACTTTCACGTAATATTCGCGACCATCGCGCACTTGAGAGATCACCTGCTCCACCTCTCCCCGCGAGAGAGAAATGGCCTGTTGATTGGCTCCGATGCCCGGCTGGGTGCGTTCAAGGGCAGCGCGGTTGGCGGCCACTAACAACCGCTCGATCGCCGCTTGGGTCATTTCGGGCGAGGGAATCCGCAAAATGCCGGCCGCCAACACTTCGCCCCGCCGCAGGGCCACGTTTCCTTCCCGCAGGGCCTGGGATTCTCGCTCCAGCCGCCGAACGGAAACTTCTAAGGATTGCAGCTCCGATTGGGCCGACTGAAACCGCTGGTTGGCATCTTGCAGTCGGGATTCCACGTCCTTGAGCCGCTGTTCTCGATCGCGGATTTGGACGGTGCGATCGCGGTTTTGGGCAATTAGGGTTTGATTCTGGCGATCGAGGGCTGATCGCTCATCCAAAAGGCGCGATCGATCCCCCTGAAGTTGGCGATTTTCTCCCCCAAGGCGTTGCAGGTCGCTTTGCAGGCTGAGCCGCTCGCCCTGGAGGGTTTTGATGTCGCTCAGCAGTTGCCGTGCCCGGCGGGAAACCTGGGTGAGCTGGGCCTTGGCGAGTCGGAATTGTTTATCGGCCTGGAGCAGACGCTTTTGGGCCACATTGAGGCGATTTTGGGTTTGGGCTTGCCTGGCCAGGGAGGCTTGCAGCGATCGGTTGATTTGGCTCAGTTCAGCGCGGGCCTGATCCTGTTGGATGCGGGCTTGATCCAGTTCCCGCCGGGCCCGCCCCAGGCGCGTTTGAATTTCCTCAAGTTCAAAAATGCCCGCCAAGAACAACAGACCCAAGGTGGATGCGGAAATCAGGCTGCCGGTCACGATCGTGACGAGGGTGGCCGTTTGGCGCGGTCGCAGGTTGAACAGGCTGAGGCGAGCTTTGCCCACGCGGGTGCCGAGCCGATCGCCCATGGTGGCAATCGCCCCACCTAACACCAAGGTGGCTAGCAAAATTAGTACATACCCGATCGTCATCGCCCTCTGTGCGATCGCTCCTTAAGCGGCCTTTGCCCAACAATCTAGGCCTTTGCAATGATAGTTTGGGCGAGGACGTTGGATGGTTAGGTAAACTGGTTCCCCAGGCTCACGGGGTTGTGTACCGTAATTTTCTTTTTGTGGATTGAGATGGCCTTGCGATCGCGCAAATCCCCAAGTAGCCGAGTCACCGTGACCCGAGTAGACCCGATCGCCTCGGCAATGGCTTGGTGAGAGAGCTTCAGATCGATCGTGATCCCATCGGAGCTGGGAACCCCAAAATCCCGGCACAGAATCAGCAAAAAGCTCACCAACCGAGATCCCATGTCGCGGTGGGCCAGGGTTTCGATCATCATCTCCGTTTGCAAAATTCGCGATGACAATCCCTGGAGCATCACCATGGCCAAGTCGGGATCATCCTTGAGGGCCTTTTCCACCCGATCGATCGGCACCGACAGCAACTCCACGGGCGTGAAGGCCACGGCGTGATAGAAGCGATCCGATCGATTGCCCGTCAGGAGCGACAACACCCCAAAAACCGTGTTTTCGCGCAGCAGGGCCACAGTAATTTCCTCGCCGGCCTCGTAGACACGGGAGAGTTTCACGGCCCCTTTCACCAAAAAGTAAACCCGTTCAGCCGGATCACCCGGGAAAAAAATCGTTTTGCCCCGATCAAACCGCTCAGTGGGCGGTGAGAAAGAATCTCCGCTCAGTTGGCGGAAAACAACGGCTAAAGGCTTGTCTACTGATAAGGGCATCTCGCTGCGCCGAACTGCCGAACTACTGAGAAACGTTATACCAAGCGCGATCGATTCGCGCATTTTTTTCGGATTTGATTTTTTGAGAGGTGGATACAAAACCCGATCTCAATCGATTAGGTTCGCGATCGCCAAGCCCAAAACTCAAAACCCGCGAAGGTCTTTCAGAAGCCCCTGACCGGTCTAAACTGATTCAGGTCACCTTCGCAGCACTACAATCTCGAACATTGTAATTCGCTCGTTGTAGCCTCTGATACGGTTTGAGTCAACAACGGGCTGCCAATCCCCATTGAATGGCAACTTTGCAACCCACCACTGCCCCATCAAGCCCCTCGCGCCCGATCGCTGACCCGATCGCCAAGGGAAACGCCCTCGGGACTCGGTGATTGGGATTTTGAGTTGGTGTTGGGATCTTGAGTTGGTGTTGGGATTTTGTGATTTGAGATTCTGTTGCTGAAATTTAGAACACCTATGCTGCTCAACCTCTCTGGAAAAAAAGCCCTCGTTACGGGGATTGCCAACAACCGCTCGATCGCCTGGGGCATTGCCCAACAGCTCCACGCGGCCGGGGCCGAAATTGCCGCCACCTATCTCCCCGATGACAAGGGCAAGGCCGAAAAGAAAGTGGCCGAGTTGATTGAACCCCTCAACCCCACCTTTCTGGTGCCCTGCAATGTGCAGGACGATGCCCAGGTGGCCGAAACCTTCACCACCATCCAGAGCAAGTGGAGCAACTTTGACATCTTGATCCACTGCCTGGCCTTTGCTGGCAAGGAAGAACTGACCGGAGATTTCAGCAACACGTCCCGCGAAGGCTTTGCCCGCGCTTTAGACATCAGCGCCTATTCCCTGACCAAGTTGGCAGCAGCAGCCAAGCCCCTGCTGAACGACAACGGCAGCATCATCACCCTCAGCTACCTGGGCAGCGTGCGGGCCGTGCCGAACTACAACGTGATGGGCGTGGCCAAGGCGGCCTTGGAAGCCAGCGTGCGCTACTTGTCCACGGAATTGGGTGAAAAGGGAATTCGGGTAAATGCCATTTCGGCGGGCCCCATTCGGACGCTGGCTTCTTCGGCGGTGGGCGGCATTTTGGACATGATTCACCACGTGGAAGAAACGGCCCCCCTGCGCCGCACGGTCACCCAAGTGGAAGTGGGCAATACGGCGGCCTTTTTGTGCAGCGATTTGTCTAGCGGGATTACGGGCCAGGTGATTTACGTGGACGCGGGCTACAACATCGTTGGAATGTAGCTGTGGAATGTAGCTGTTGGCCCCATCCTCCACAGCCTGAGATTCATCCTGGGATTCGTAACCCATAACCCATGGGGGCTAGACGGGCGATCGCCCTTGTCTACCCCCCCCTTTGCCCGATCGCCCCTGTTGCCGTTTGCCCTCCGATCGTTCCTCAAATCATGCAAACCACCGAGCCAATTGCCGAGCCAATCACTGAACCGATGCTCGATCGCCCCGTTATCCTCACGCCCGATCGCACCGCCCGCGTCAGCCGCAAAACCGGCGAAACCGATGTTCATGTCGGTTTGAATTTGGACGGAACGGGCCGTTGCTCTGCCCAGACCGGCGTGCCTTTTTTGGATCACATGCTTGATCAAATTGCCTCCCATGGGCTGATTGATTTGGATATCCAAGCCACTGGGGATGTGCATATTGATGATCACCACACCAACGAAGATGTGGGCATTACCCTCGGTCAAGCGCTGCATCAGGCCTTGGGCGATCGCAAGGGCATCGTCCGGTTTGGGCACTTTGTCGCCCCCTTGGACGAGGCCTTGGTGCAGGTGGCGTTGGACTTTTCCGGCCGGCCCCATTTGAGCTATGGGTTGCAAATCCCCACGGAACGGGTGGGAACCTACGACACCCAATTGGTGCGGGAATTCTTCGTGGCGGTGGTGAATCACTCGCAAATGACCTTGCACATTCGCCAACTGGATGGCATCAACTCGCACCACATCATCGAAGCCACCTTCAAAGCCTTTGCCCGAGCAATGCGCATGGCGATCGAGGTGGATCCGCGTCGTGCTGGCAAAATTCCCAGTTCCAAGGGTGTGCTCTAGTGGCAAAGGGGCGATTGATCCAAAAGCGTTGGCTTGAAAACTGGCGGGTCGGTTTGGTGCTGGCTGGGTTCCTGCTGTTGGGGGCCTTGCTGGGGGGGCTGATTTGGGGGCTGGAAACTCCGGCAGCCCAAGCGGCGGATTTTTGTCGGCCCTGGCATGGTCAGCAAATTTGCATTTTGAAAATTCAGCGCAGTGCCAAGAAACACTGGGAGTTTCGGGCCACAGTGGCCGTGGATGGGGTGGAACGGCCCCGATCGGCCTACAACTGCCGTCGCCGAATTTGGGTTGGGCTGGATGGCATCCGCCATGTGTTTGACCCCCATGGGCCCGGCGAGCTGATTTGCAGTTTGCTGAATCGGGATGATGCGCGCGAGGGTCTCAGCCGAGAATTGATGCTCGATCGCGCTCCCCGTCTCTTGCAGCCGCGCACCAATCTCAGCTCCCTCAGCACCCGATCGGGTGAAGTGGCGACCCAAACCGCCATCATCCAAACCGCCATCACCCAAACTGCCATCAATTGATGATTGATTTTTGCTAACTCTGCCAACTCTCCTGATCCCAGAGTTGAGGCAGTTTTGGCCCGGCCGATCCCCACCTCAAACAGACCCACGGTAGGCGTGAGGATTGGCCGGGAATTTTTTTGCCTTTTTCTCAAACTTTTTAAAAACTTTCTAAAAGTTTGGGATCATCAAAAAGTAGTTTGATTTGCATTTAAAACCATCAAAATTCTAGAGGGTTTCTTTTTTGACCAAAGACCATTTATGACGAATGCATGGCACAGGACGAATTGCAACAGAAAGTCTTTAAAAATTGTTTAAGATTGGTGAAGCCATTTTTCTCCATTCTTTGGGAGTGTCGCTATGACAGCTCGCGTTACCCGTGGCTTGAGTCCGCTGTCGGTGACAGCTTCGGTGACGGCTGAAGACCAGGCGCTGCTGCGGGACGTATTCCAATCTTTGACTCCGACGAGTTGCCCGCGTCACTACAACTTTCACATGCACACAACGGCCTCCGATGGCCGTCTCAGCCCCACCGATTTGATTAACCAGGCCCTGCAAATTGGTCTCAAGGGCTTTGCCATTACCGATCACCACAGTGTGAATGGCTATCTCGCTGCGGCGAAGGCGCTGCAATTGGCTAAATCAGTGAACCCTGAGCTGGTGGTTCCCCATCTGTGGACAGGGGTTGAAATTAATGCAGGGTTGCTGGGAACCGAGGTGCATATCCTGGGCTATGCCTTTGATATCAGCGCTGATGTGATTCAGCCCTATTTGCAAGGGCGACCCGTGCGCGATGAGTATTACTACGCCGATCGAGTGATTCATGCCATCCAACAAGCGGGGGGCATTGCCGTGCTGGCTCACCCCGCTCGCTATCGCCTGGATGCCAAGCCCCTGGTTATGGCGGCGGCAACCCTAGGGATTGATGGGGTAGAGGCTTACTATGCCTATAACAATCCCAATCCTTGGACTCCTAGCCCCGATCAAACCGCCCGAGTAAAAGAGTTGGCGGAACGATTTGGGCTGCTGATGACTTGCGGGACAGACACCCACGGGCCGAATTTGCTGCTGCGTTTGTAGATCTCTAACGAGCAAATTTGGTCAAAATTTCGCCTGGGCGCTAAACTGCATTCGGCAAGGGGGCGCGATCGCATGGGTCTGAAAGTGACACCCAAGACGGGCCAATGTCGATCGCCCAATCAGCCCGGCAGTTTTGGTTTGTTGGAGATCAATTTTGGTTGCTTTGCGTTTGTTTGGCGATGGCCGGAAGTCGGCCCCCGGAAAGCAAATGGCAGCCGTCGGGCTGTTGGGGCTGCTGGGATCGTTGGTGGCAGCGTTGCCAGCCCAGGCCGGGCAACTGCTGAATTGGCGGTTTGATCCGGCACGCAATCAATTGAGCTTCACGACCGATGAAGGGGTGCAGCCCCGGGCCCAAATTGTGTCGGGGCCTGATCGCCTGGCCATTGACCTGCCAGACACCACCTTGGCCCAACCGGTTCAGGAACAGCGGTTTGGGGGTATGGTGCGAGCGGTGCGCGTGGGCCAGCCCGATCGGAACACCACCCGCATCGCGATCGAATTCCAACCGGGCTATCGCATTGATCCCGATCGGGTGCGGGTGCGCAGCTTGTCTCCGACCCAATGGACGGTGGAACTGGGCGGAGAACCAATTGCCCAGCAGCCTCCCCAGCAGCTTGTGCTTCCTGGCCAGCGGAATCGCCCGCAACCCACGCCTCCCAATAACCCCAATAATTCCAATAGTTCCGATCGGCCTTGGATTCCCGGCGCATTGCGAGAGGTTTTGGAACGATCGGGCGGCAATTCCCCGATCGCTCAAGTGGAGGGGGTGGAACTGTCTGAGGGCGGATTGGCCCTGCGGGTGAGCGGCGGAACTCCTGGCATTACGGTGAACCGCAGCCCCGATCGCCGACAGATTGAAATTTGGTTAGATAACGCTTCGATCGCCAATGGGGTCGATCGACTCGTGGGCGGCCGAGCGGGCGTAACCCGTCTGATCGTCACTCCCCAACGAGGTGGGTATCCGCCTCGGGTAAGAATTTTGTTGGTGGTGGATCCGAGCAGCCCCGATTGGCAGGCTCGCGCCGAAGAGAGCTTGGTGATTGCCCAACCGATCGGCAGCACCACCGCCGTGAATCCCCCCGCTGCCAACCCGCCCACGGCCAATCCTTTGCCGCCGCGGCCTTGGCCCCGTCAACCGGACAACTCTGGCCAATCGCCTGGCTGGGTGAACGATTACCCCGATCCTCGCCTGGGCGGTTTGCCGATGTTGAATCGGCGGGTGCGAATTGTGGTGGATCCGGGCCATGGCGGTCGCGATCCCGGGGCGATCGGGATTGGGGGGCTGCAAGAAAAGCAAGCGGTTTTGGATATTGGTCTACAACTGGCGGCTCTGCTGCGTCGCCAAGGGGCCGACGTGGTTTTGACCCGCGATGACGACACCTTCATCAGCCTTGATGGGCGCACCCAGTTGGCTAACCGAATTAATGCCACCGTGTTTATTAGTGTCCATGCCAACTCAGCGGGCATTAATCGCCCGGACGTGAGCGGCGTGGAAACCTACTACCACCAGTCCGGCGGTCGGTTGGCCCAGGCGGTGCAACAAAGCATCATGCGCGCCTTTCCGTTTATGCGCAATCGCGGGGTGCGCACGGCTCGGTTCTATGTGCTGCGTAACAGTCGAATGCCCTCAATTTTGGTGGAAACCGGTTTTGTGACGGGCCGACAAGATGCGGCCCTGCTGACCAATCCCACTTGGCGATCGCAAATGGCCTGGGCGATCGCCCGAGGGACGATCGAATATCTCAACGGCCCTGGCCGCTAAGCTGTCCTCTTCAAACCATTGGGGGCGGCCAGTCCCGCCGCCGCCAACCGATCACGCAGGGCCTGGGGATCGGGCAAGGCTGACAGTTCTGCTTGGTGTTCCTGCATAAACACCAAGAGACGATGGGAAATTAAGCCCCGAGCCACCGCCAACTCGCCCAACGTTAGCCACTGGGGATTGCGTTGATAGGCCCGAGCCGCCGCAATCCAATCAAAATCAATCAACCCAGCTCGGTAAAGGGCCGCCTCGGGCTTCAGGGTCAGGCCGCCGGACGGGATCGCCAATTGCAACAGCCGCACCATTTGGGCGCTCAACCACCCTCGCTGGATCGCCACCAATTCTGGTGATGGGCTGTCACCGGCTTCCAACTCCCGAAGTTGTTGAGGGGTCAACAATCCAGCCTGTTCGCAGAGCTGAACGATCGCCGATCGCGACCGGAGATCCACCCCCGATCGCTCGCCCAACCGTGGCAAAACCGTTTCAAAAAACTGCAAAACCGGTGGCTGCACCACGCCCTTGGCTAACAGAATTTGTTCTAGGGGTAGCGGCTGGCGTAGTTCATACCACTCAATTAGCTCCTGCAATTGCCCTTCGGTTAAAAATCCCGCCTCTTGCAGCAAGATCCCGATCGGTCGGTGCAGTCGGTAGCGACCCAACAGGGCTGCCCCCAAATCCATAAAAAACGGCAAACTCTCCACCAAATAGCGCCGCCAAAGACGCTTTGGCTCACAGGACAACCGAAATAGCCACTCCAAACCCACATGGCTCATCCAGCGGGGCGATCGGGGCACATTGCCCGCCTCAAAGTCGATCGTCGCCCCGAAGCCAAAGGCCACCGTCACCTGTTTCAGCAAATGGCGATGGCGATAAAACCACTTTTCTTGCTTGGGTGCGCCAACTCCCACCAGCAGAACATTAGCCCGTGATTGATTAATCAAGTCAACAATCTTGGCGCATTCCACCGGGTCGCGCTCAAAGCCAAAAGGTGGTGAATAAACCCCCGTGACCATTTCGCGGCCCACCTTTTCATTGATTAAATGGCGAGCCTTTTCGGCCACTCCCTCCATGGCCCCCAGCAGAAAAATAGTCATCTCTGGGTCATGGGCATAGTATTCATAAAAAACCGGAAAGAAATCGGATCCCGAGATTTTGTCAGTGATGTGGTAGCCCATCAGCTTGGCCACAAAAATCAAAACCTGGCTATCACAAACCAAGTAATCGGCTTTGTGATAGATCGTGTCAAAAACCTCATCTCTCCGAGTTTTAACCAAATGATCAATATTGGGCGTGGTCACCCAACCGCCCCGTTTCAAATTTGCCAACAACTTCTGTTGGGAAATGTTGTCGAGCGTGATGTTCAGAATCGGAACCTTGGGTGCGATCGAGGTCATGGCAGCCTCTCCAAAATAGGTAGTTATTGAGATGTGACACTCAGAGTGATTGTGCAGTGATGAGAGATGGATAATCAGTGGCTCGAAAGACAAAAATGCTGATCGCTCCAGATATCTGGTCAAATACACTCGCTGCACTCGTGATATTCATCCACCCTTGGGGAACAGCCTCAGGGTTAATTTCCCCATTAGGTCAAAATTGGTCTAATGGCCGAATTCAATGGCTCAGTTGAACGATCCAATTTGCCTGTTTCATCCAGGGCCTAATCGCGATGCCCAATTAATAGCTGTAATGGCCTTGCCCAATGTTGGCTTGCACCCCGGATCCTTATGAAGCTATCATAATGCCCACCGTGATTGAGGGCATCAAGACCATCGTTTTTCGATCAATCATTCAAAAAGTCTTTAAAAAACTGACTAGTGAATTTCCCCAGTTGAATCGAGTCTGAATTGGGGTTGAATTAAGCCAATTGGAGATAATGGGGAAGTTCTCCTAATCTGGCAATTCTTGACTGCAGCCCTTTGCAAGCCCTGTGGTTTTAGGCAGAATGGAGCCGATTAAGGGTGTTTTGACGAGTATTGCGACTGATATTTCAGCTAGGTAAAGTGATGGTGATTGACCTATTTGGCGCAGATTTGGCGCGAATCTGGCGCTCATGAGGCTCTGAGTTGGCCCTTGGGGGTGGCGAAGGCGATTCGCTCAACTAATCACCACAAGACTCTTTATTTCTCAGGCGATCGACCTATGGCTAACTGCTTCTCAATCTGGCAACCGATGCCGCCGCTGCTGCTTGAATCTGGGGTGGTTGAGGTCGCCTTGGGGGTGGAGTGGGCCCTGTGGGGGGTGACGGGTCTGGTGTCGTTGCCGATCGCGATGTTGGCGATCGAGTGTTTGGTGGGAGGGTTGTTGCCGGGTTTTGGCCGATCGCCCTCCACGGCGGGTTGGCGACGGCCCAGGGTGGCGGTGCTGATTCCGGCTCACGATGAGGCGGCCTCGATTGGGACAACCATCCAAGCCATTCAGCCCCAGTTGCAACCGGGCGATCGGCTTCTGGTGGTGGCGGATAACTGCACCGATGCCACGGCGGAACTGGCTCGATCGGCCGGTGCAGATGTGGCGGAGCGCTTCAACACCGAGCAGCGGGGCAAGGGCTATGCTCTCGATTTTGGGGTGCGGGTGTTGGCCCAGGAGCCGCCGGAGGTGGTGGTGATTGTGGATGCGGATTGCACCCTGGAGCCGGGCAGCTTAGATCGTTTGGGGCAATGGGCGCTGAAGCACGATCGCCCGGTGCAAGGACGCTATTTGATGGAACTGCCGCCATCGCCCAGCGCGGCGCGGCGGGTTTCGGCCTTTGCCTTTGCGGTCAAAAATTTTGCCCGATCGGAGGGATTGCGGCGGTTGGGGTTGCCCTGTCTGTTAAATGGAACGGGGATGGCATTTCCCTGGCAAGCGATCGCCCAACTGCCCCTGGCCAGCGGCAATCTGGTGGAGGATATGCAAATGGGCATTGATCTGACGGTGGCCGGCTCGCCGCCGTTGTTTTGTCCCGATGCGCCCGTGACCGGTCGGTTGCCCCAGGCCGAAAGTGCCGCCACCAGCCAACGCACCCGCTGGGAGCATGGTCATTTGCAAACGATGACTTCCGTTGTGCCGCCGTTGTTGGGGCGTGCCATTCGCACCGGCAATGGCCCCCTGCTGGTGATGGGGTTGGATTTGCTAGTGCCACCCCTGTCGTTTTTGGTGATGATTTGGGTGGGTGCGGCGATCGCGGTGACTGGTTTGGGGGCCCTGGTGGGGCGTTGGCAACCCGCGATCGGGATGGGGGTGCTGGGGTTGGTCTTGTTTGGGGCGATCGGCCTGGCTTGGTGGCGAGTGGGGCGGCCGTTTCTGTCAGCCCGAATGTTGCTGATGATTCCGATCTATGTGCTGCAAAAAGTGCCGATTTATTTGGGATTCCTGAAGCGGCGACAGACGGAATGGGTACGCACGGAGCGGGACTAGAACATTATTTTCGATATTTTCGATTTTGATACTTTCGATTTCGAGATTTTCAATCACTGTCCCCATTTCCCAATCCAAATTTTCCGAGCTATGGAGTGAGTGGGCAACGATGACCGTAACCTTGGGCGTAATTGGGGCCAGCGGGTTTATTGGCCAGCGGGTCGTGGAGATGTTGGCGCAGGATCCGAACTTCACGGTGGTGGCGATCGGGCGATCGGTGCCCAAGCGCGTGCCGGAAGGGGCGATCGCCCGGATCGCTGATGCCACCAAACCGACTTCCCTGGCCCAAGCCCTGACGGGTTGCCAAGCGGCGGTCTATTGTCTGGCCGGTAGTCCCAGTTTTGTGCGCAAAAACGCGCCCGTGGTTTACCAGGCGGCCGCCGATGCTGAGGTGAAACGATTTATCTATCTCAGCAGTGCCGTGGTGCATGGCCAAGCGCCGGCCCCCGGCACCACGGAAAAAAGCCCCCTGCGGGACAACTACCCGATCGCCTACAACAACGCCAAGGTGAGGGCAGAGTGGCGCTTACAGGCCGATCGAGCACAGACCAAAACCGAATTAGTCATCATCCGCCCCGGGATTGTTTGGGGCCCCAAGTCCACTTGGATCGAGGCTTTCGCCAATGCGGTCACCGATGGCGTGGCTTACCAAGCGGACTATGGGCGCGGCATTTGCAACAGTGTCTATGTGGATAACTTAGTTCATGGGATTGCGCTGGCGGCCGAAGCGGCCAAGGTCGATCGCGCAGCCTTTTTCATTGGGGATCAGGAAGTGGTGACCTGGGCTGACCTTTACCGCCCGATCGCGGCCGCCCTCGGTCAATCCTTTGACCAACTGCCCAACGTCAACATCGAAGCCTTTCGCCCCAGTGTGAAGGAAGAGTTGCGGGAAACACTGCGGGGAATGCGCCTGGTGGGGACACTGCTATCGGGTTTGCAGGCCCAACGCAAACGAGCCAGCGGCCAGCGGCCGCGCCCGGTGTTGTCGCCTTTGAATCAGGAGCTTTCGGCTCTCTACCGCTGCCAATGGCATTTACCCTTAACAGAGGCGGAAACCTGCTTGGGTTATCGTGCTCCAGTGTCCTTTGAGGAAGGCTGTCGCCGGACGATCGAGTGGTTGCAACAGTCCAATCGGGAATCCCTGGGTCATCACTAGTGTTTCAACTCGTTTTTTTAACCCAAGTTTTCCAACCCCAGCACGCTAACCCAACTATTTCCACTCCCCTTCTCCACCGTCGTCTATGGCTGGATTAGTCATCCAAGAAACGATCGCCTCATTGATTGAAATGGCGGAACAGGGGTCGATCGACCCGTGGGATGTGCGGGCCGTGGAGGTGTTGGATCGGTACTTGGATCAACTGCAACGGGCGATCGAACCGGTGGCGGGCCAAATGGGTAAGGCGGCCTACGATGTACATCTGTCTCGATCGGCTCAGGCCTTTGTTTCGGCGGCCCTGTTGGTGTTGATTAAGGCGAACCGGTTGACCCTGGCCGAATTTCCACCGCTGACAGAAGGCGATGATTGGGAAGAAGAAGCGGAAGCTGCCATTGAGGCGATCGCCCGTGGTCGGTTGCCCCTGCATTTGGAACAATGCCTGAAGCGGCGGGGCGTGGCTCCCCAAACCGGCCAACGGCGCGTGTCCTTGGGCGACATGATTGAGCAATTGCAGCAGGTGGCCAGCCTGTTGGCCACCCAACCGGCCCGCCCCCGCAAAACCCGCCGCCCCAACCGCCGCCAAAAAATGCGCGCGGTGCAGCAATTGGCGCACCAAGAAAACCTAGGGGAAGTTTCAGAAGCCTTGGCGGCATTTTTGCGCCCCTTTGGCGATCGATGGCTGAGTTTTGATGAATTGGTCGCTCAAGTCCCCCGCACGGGCCCCCAGGCAATTCCGCTGACGATCACGCATCATGGGTCAATGGGTCAAGGTGAGCTGCTCAGTGACCAACCCACCAAGAGCGATCGGGCAGGGGCCTTTTGGGCGTTGCTGCTGCTGGCATCCCAATCGAAGGTGGAATTAGATCAAACGGAGTTTTATCAAGACCTGCGGGTGCGATCGCTGCCGGATCCTTTGCCGCCTATTCCAGACCCTTAACTCCACCTATGTCACCGCTTGATCGCCCCAGCGAACCCGACCCCACGCCCGCCGCCCGATCGCCCCGTGTGGATTGGATGCGATGGCTGGCTCCCTTCTATGGCCTGTTGTTTTGCGGCATTCTTTGGCTGGCCTACACGGGAAATCTACCCAGTTTTTTAGGCAAAATTCCCCACTACGACATCCCTGGCCACATCATCCTTTACGCCATGGGAAGCTACCTGGGCCACCGCTTCAGCCGCTGGAAAACCATCCGCCTGGGCGGCCGCGCTTGGCCTCTGTTTCCCTTGGGCTTTGCAATCTGGACGGCGGCGGAAGAATGGTTACAAAGCCTGTCCCCCAATCGCACCTTTAGCGGGGTGGATTTGGTTTGCAGCTTTCTGGGCATTGGGCTGGGTTGGTGGTTGGCCAATCGCGATCGCCCGGTTCAACCCTGAAGATTCCTGGTTGGGTTAGCAACGATTGATTAGCAGCGATTGGTTGGTAGCAATTGGTTGGCAGCAATTGGTTGGCAGCAATTGATTAGCGCCGATCGCGAATGAGCCGCTCGATCGCCGCTTGCCAGTACCAATCCTCCGACTTACCCGGTATCCGCGATCGCTCAAAGGCCACCAAGCGTTCAGCGGTCGATCGCTGGTTTTGCACTAACAGCAACAGTTGCGCTTCCAAGGCCCGGCTGGGGCTGCGACGTTTGGGGGGCTTGGGCTTGGGGTCTGGGCGGGGCGGCCGCTTGGCCACCGGGCGATCTCGCCGCGATCGGGATGGGGCTGATGGGGGTGGAGTCGATCGAGAGGACGTGGATCGCGATGTGGATCGCGACGAGGTAGACGGGGAGGGCGTAGGGCGATCGGCCTGCTGAGGTTGGGTTTTGGGAACGGTCTGGCTGGGTTCCGCCTTGATTTGGTTGAGCTGTTGCCGGGTCAGGCGATATTGACCCCCATCAAATCGAAACCCCGTAGGCCGTTCTTGGGTGACTCGCACGGGCGATCGCCGGGAAACCGATCGCCGGGGACGGGGCGATCGGTGCCGCCACCAGCGACTGGCCGCCAGCCCCAACCCCAAACCCACCGCCCCGCCTCCCAGAATCAGCCAAGATTCCGGATTGGCCAGCCACTGTTGCACCAATTCCCAAGAGCGCGGATTCGCCATCATCCAGTCCGTATCCGGTTCCGGGCGGGCTGTCCAATTCAGTCGATCCAAATCCCGTTGCTCAATCACCTGATAGATATTGCGCACCGAAGATTCCGAAAATTGCCCCAACCGCAGCAATTGGGCCAGCTCCTCCGGAAACAGTTCCATCACGGGATGATCGGGATAGTGAATTTCCAGAGCCACATAGGTATGGACAGCCCGGGCATATTCAGCCCGTTGGGTAAACAGCCGCCCACAGGTCAACAACAACAGCGGTGCGCTGGGGTGTTCGGCACTGACCACAGCCCGATCGAGCAGAATGGTTAACCCTCGGCAAGCTTCCGGACTGGCCAGGCTGCCCGGACTGGTGCGATCCAAAATTCGGCGCACATTAGCCCGCACCGCACCAATCAGCGCACTGTGGGGATAAATCTTGGCAAATTGCACATAGGCTCCAAACGCTTTGTTCAATTGGCGAGCCTTTTGGGCCTGTTCAGCGGTTTGATAAAGCTGACATTCCGCTAATCGATAGCGACTTTCCACGGCCGTTGGGTCTCGATCGTCCGGAGCGGATCGATCGGCCACCTGCTGAAACCGAGGGATTGCGGCAGCACAGTTGGCTTGGTCATAGGCCGATCGCGCTGCCCTCAAAATCGGGTCACTACGCAGCCACCACTCCAGACCCAGCCCCGCAACCGCCAACACCCCCAACAGCCCAATCAGGATTTGCCCCTTGCGTTGCACGGCCACCTTCCGTTATTGAATCCTTGAGTTGTTGAATCCTGGAAATGAATTCCAGTCAAAAAGCCAGTCAAAATTGCTAGGTCAAGCGCCCGGTCGATGGCCCGGGCAACCGTCAAAAGTTTTGCTTCCAACCGGGGCCGGGCGATCGCTAGCGATAGAATGAAGTCCGAGCGCTCTGATCGGGTTTTTGATCGGGTGATGGTCTGGCTAGTTGATTTGGCCACTGGCTCAACGGTTGATTCACCCTTTCAATCATGCCAACTGGGGCCCTTTCGGGATTCTAGGCCGATCGCGCTCAAAGACCCACAGTAGGAATACTGGACGGGCCATGGGCCATGGACACTGAATCGGTCTACTGAATCGGTCTTCTGATTCAGCCGGACTCAGTTCCTCTGGGTTCATTCAACTCTGGTTCATGCACTTTCGGTTTATTAACTTCTCATCCGTCACTCACAGCAAGTTCAGCCAAGCATATGACCGTTGCCGCGCCTGCCAAGACCGAATACGAAGCCGTCATTGGTCTCGAGACCCACTGCCAACTGAGCACGGAAAGCAAAATTTTCTGTAGCAGTTCCACGGAGTTTGGAGCCGATCCCAACACCCATGTGGATCCGGTGTGCTTGGGGTTGCCGGGCACGCTGCCGGTGCTGAATCAAAAGGTGTTGGAATATGCGGTGAAGGCGGGCTTGGCGCTCAATTGTCAGATCGCCCCCTACAGCAAGTTCGATCGCAAGCAATATTTCTATCCCGACTTGCCCAAAAATTATCAAATTTCCCAATACGACCTGCCGATCGCGGAGCATGGCTGGCTGGAAATTGAAATTGTGGACAAGCAAGGAAACGCCACCCGCAAACGGATTGGCATCACCCGTTTGCACATGGAAGAAGACGCGGGCAAGTTGGTTCATGCGGGGGCCGATCGCCTGGCCGGGTCAGCCTATTCCCTGGTGGACTACAACCGAGCCGGTGTGCCGCTGGTGGAAATCGTTTCGGAGCCGGATATTCGCACGGGCCAAGAGGCGGCGGAATATGCCAAGGAACTGCGCCGAATTGTGCGCTATTTGGGCATCAGTGACGGCAACATGCAGGAGGGTTCCCTGCGCTGTGATGTGAATGTGTCGGTGCGGCCGGTGGGCCAAAAGGCCTTTGGCACGAAGGTTGAAATCAAAAATATGAACTCGTTCAACGCGATTCAGCGGGCGATCGAGTACGAAATTGAGCGCCAAATTGAGGCGATCGAAACCGGCGAGCCGATCGTCCAAGAAACCCGTCTTTGGGAAGAGGGCAGCCAACGCACCATTTCCATGCGCTCTAAGGAAGGCTCCAGCGACTATCGCTATTTCCCAGAGCCGGATCTCACCCCGATCGTGGTGTCGGAAGAGCAACGGGAATCTTGGCGTGAGGAGTTACCGGAGTTACCTGCCCAAAAGCGCCATCGCTATGAAACGGAGCTGGGGCTGTCGGCCTACGATGCCCAGGTGCTGACCGATGAGCGGGCGGTGGCGGAATATTTTGAAGCCACGGTGACCGCTGGGGGTGATGTGAAACAGGCGGCGAACTGGATCATGGGCGATATTGCCGCTTGGCTGAAGAACGAAAAACAGTCGATCGAAAACTTGGCCCTGAAACCGGCGGAGTTGGCGGAGTTGGTGGGGTTAATTGTGAATGGAACCATCAGCGGCAAAATCGCCAAGGACATTCTGCCGGAGCTGCTAACGGAAGGTGGCTCGCCCAAGGCCCTGGTCGATCGCAAAGGGTTGGTGCAAATTTCTGACCAAGGGGCGATCAAGACCCTGATCGAAGAGGTTTTGGCGGCCCATCCGGCGGAACTGGAACAATATCGCGCTGGAAAAACCAAGCTGAAGGGCTTCTTTGTGGGGCAACTGATGAAGAAGAGCGGCGGCCGCGTGGATCCGAAGCTCACGAACCAATTGCTGGAGGAGTTGCTGAATGGCTAGGCGATCGGCCGGCTGGATTTCCAAGAGTTCATCAAAATTTCAAAAAAGGGGGTGACACCCCTCGCCCTTCTGCTGTTATACTGTGCTAAGTAGATGCACCCTGATGACTGGGAGAGTCCGCAACGACTCTCCTTTTTTTTGTCAATTTTTTGCCGAATCCTGCCAGGCCAATTGGCTAAGCCAATTTCCGCCCCATGGCTTGTTGGTTGCCTGCCTGCTAGCGGCCGATCGGTGGCTGTCGTCTGCCCGAGCGAGGTTGACCCGCTGATCGTCCACTCGGGATTGGTTGGGCCCCAGGTCAATGGGCGATCGGCCCCAAAACAGGCGACAATGGATTTAGTTATTTGCCCACCCGATCGCTACGCTTTCCATGTCTGCACCATCCGCCCCATCCGGTCAGTCCAGCCAACATCGCGAGCAATATACGGTTTTCTTGGATCCGACCTTGATCAATCGGGTGTTGGAACTGACCGATGCACCTGGAAATGCGATCGAGGATGGGTTGCGGTTGTGGTTAGCCCAACAAGCGGAACCTGCGGCCCCGGCGATCGCTAGCCGTAGCCTCCCCGCCAGCACACCACCACAATTGCCGGCTAAGTTGGCAGCCCCGATCGTGCCGGAGCGCCGCAGCAAACCCCGCATTTTGAATTTGGCTCCGCCGGTTGCCCCCGCCCCGATCGACCCGATGAACGATCGCAACCTGCCGAAGCCCCTGACTCGTCCCAATGCACCGACCCCGCGCCGATTGCCGCCGCGCCGTTCGGTCTCGGGCCCGATCGACCCGCGCAAGAGTAATGATGACGAAACGGGCTGGCTGGTTTAGGGCGGCCGGTTCAGAACATTCGCCCTAGTTGGTCAGAATAGTTCGGCCGTGAAAGTCGGCTGCGAGGGTTGTCGCCAGGCGATCGAGTGAGAGCCGATTTAACCCATGCCCGGTTCCAGAGCCGTATCCCAAGGATCGGCCCAAAAATCTACCCAATCGGAGTCTGGCGATCCTTGAGTCGGAGCGGTAGTGCTTGATCGCTCACTTTGGAAATTCACGCCGCTGGTCATGGTTTCCGTGGTGGTCATGGCCGCAGTCAACCCTGGCAATTGGCGGGAGGGTTCCGTTTCCGCCCGCAGTTCAGCCGTCGGCCGTGACTCAGAAGATGACTCAGAGGAAAGGATCGGCTCGATCGCGTCCGGGCCCGGTTGCGCGAACTGAGTCAATCTCCGTAAATTCACTGAGTCATCCTCAGCCTTCTCCGAAGTTGCAGACGGGGCCCCAGAGTCGGCCAAACCGGCTGGCGGTTGGTCGGCCATGGCTTCGACCGTGGTTGATGGTTGGGAATCCGAAGCTGACCGCCCTCCAGCGGGCACTTCCGGGGTGGCGGTTGTTGTTTTTTTGACCTGCGTCACACTGTTGCGAAACGACCAAGCGAGATAGACGGCCAACGCGTCGGCGATCGCCCGCACGTTGTCCTCTGGACGCTGGCCAGATTTGGGGGAATGCGTGCTCATCATTGCTCGATCGCCCATCATGCTTGTGATATCTCTAGTTTCACTCGGTTAGCAATCACAGATGGCGACGGCGATCGCAAACGGAGACCGATCTCAGTCATGCAGCAGCCTGTCCCCGATCGCCCAATTTCCGTGTTTTCACCACCGGTCGTAGCGATCGTCACCATCTTTTTTCCTCTTCCTACCGAAGCAGCAGACTTCCGGACTGGGGAGGGGCTGATTGTCGCCTGCGAAACTGGCCGATGATCGGTCGTCAAATCTGCCCACGCCCGCTAAGGAGCTGAGATTGCTGAAAATTCAGCGCGTTCAGGCAATTTCCTGCTCAAAACTTCCAGGATTGGGGAATGAGGGTGCGATCTCGGTGAGGGATTGGTGGTTGGAGATCGGTAGTCAGGAATTCACGGGGTGCGATGCAGGGGCGATGAACCGTTCAATCAACCGTCTAACAATGGGAAAAAGTGCCCGATCGGCCCCTGGCCTTGCCCGATCGCCAGAGCATGACGCAATGCTTGCGTGACGTAGGTTTTGGCTGCCTGGGTTGCCGCCAAGGGGGCTTGCCCCAAGGCCAAGTTCGCCGCGATCGCCGCAGACAAACTACAGCCCGTGCCGTGGGTGTGGAGGGTGTCCACGGTTTCCGTTCGCAACACCACCGGTTCATCGCCCGCAAACCACACATCCACGCCCCGTAAATCTCCCGGCAAACCGCCCCCCTTCACCACCACCGCCTGGGGCCCCAACTGCCAGATGGTTTTCGCCGCCGCGATCAAATCCGCCAAGGACTCGATCGCCCGTCCGGCCAACAATTGCGCCTCATAGCAATTGGGCGTGGCCACCGTCGCCAAGGGCAACAGCCGATCGCGCATCAGTGCCACCGCGTCATCATCAATCAACTGCGCCCCCGTGCGGGACACCATCACCGGATCCACAACCAAGGCCGGTAACGGGTCGGCCGTGAGCCGATCAACCACGGCCGAAATAATGTCTCGATTCAGCAACATGCCCGTTTTGGCCGCTGCGATGCCTAAATCGATCGCCACCGCATCAATTTGGGCCACCACCGCCGCCGGAGCCAATGGGTCAACCCTGGTGACCCCTAAGGTGTTTTGGGCCGTCACGCAGGTTAAAGCACAAGCACCGTGAACACAGTGCATGGCGAAGGTTTTTAAGTCGGCTTGAATTCCCGCGCCACCGCTGCTATCGGAACCGGCAATGGTCAGGGCGATCGGGGGCTGCATTCCCTGGCTCATGGTCTAGATGATCTAGGACGATCAAGATCGGGCAAGATCGGGTGGGATCGGGGAGCCTAGGGATTCCGCCGCCGTTGCAGGAACTCGGGAATATCTAGCCCACCCAACATGCTGTTGCCCTTTTGGTCACCTGTGGGGTTTGGGAGGGGCTTGGGGGTCGATCGCGGTAAACCAGTGCCCAAGCGGCCCGCCGCCGGACTGGGGGGCAAATCTGCCGAAAAGCCCGTTGCAATGACCGTGACGCAAATTTCCCCTTGCAGTCGCTCATCAATCACCGCACCGAAGATGATGTTGGCGTTCGGGTCAACCACTTCATAGATCGCTTCAGCGGCCGCATTCACCTCATGGAGGGTTAGATCGCGACCACCCGTAATATTCAAGACCACGCCCTTGGCCCCTTCAATGCTGGCTTCGAGCAGCGGGGAGGAAATAGCCGCATTGGCCGCATCGCGGGCCCGGGATTTACCGGAACCAATACCAATGCCCATCAGCGCCGAACCGGCATCGGCCATCACCGCCCGCACATCGGCAAAGTCCACATTTACCAAACCGGGAATGGTGATGATATCAGAGATCCCCTGAACCCCTTGCCGCAACACGTCATCGGCAAACTGGAAGGCTTCTTGGACGGGGGTTTGTTCTGGAATGGCGGCCAACAGGCGATCGTTAGGGATGATGATCGTGGTGTCCACCTGGGCTTGCAGTTCCGCAATGCCTTCTTCGGCTTGGGCCATCCGCCGCCGCCCTTCAAACTTAAAGGGCCGGGTCACCACTGCCACCGTCAGCGCACCGGCTTCTTTCGCCATTTCCGCCACGATCGGGGCGGCCCCGGTTCCTGTGCCGCCGCCCATGCCGGCCGTAATGAAGACCAATTCTGTGTTTTGCACCAGGTTGGCAATTTCTTCCCGGGACTCTTCAGCGGCGCTTTTGCCAATGGTGCGGTTGCCGCCAGCCCCCAGCCCCTTGGTTAGCTTTTGACCAATTTGCAAGCGGTTTTGGGCCGCCGATTGGGTCAGGGCTTGGGCATCGGTGTTGATGGACCAAAACTCGATGCCGGAAATTTGGCTGGCAATCATGCGGTTCACAGCGTTGCCGCCGCCACCACCTACGCCAATGACCTTAATACGGGCGATGCTTCCTGGCACGATCTCGCTTCCTTTGGCAGTTTCACCGGGCTGCATCCCGCCATCTCCATTATTCTTAAAGCCGCTACCGATATTGCTGAGGGGCAGGCCAGCACTTCCATAGGCTCCGCTGGCTCCACGGGGGTACTCGGCGGAGTCGTAGGCGGTTGGGTTGTCTTGGGCAGGCCCCAGGCGGTCATTAAGCGTCATGGGATTGGCAAGCTAAAAGGGTCGAAGGTTAGATTGTCCAACCGACAGAATTTACAGAATTTGTAGACAACTATAGGGTAAGTTGCTGAAAGTTGCTGGAAAAAAGTTATCTCAGCAATCTGGCGGCTGTTGAATCAAGGGGGCCGGGGCGTAAACGAGTGTGGGGAAGTGGCTGAGGCGGAAATCCGATCGACAGGTGGAATGCTCGGGCAATGTGCTCAGGCAATGTGCTCAGGCAACAACAGTGTTACTAGGGTGGTTTTAGCTGTTGTTGTGCTCCCTTGTCCAGAGTGGTGGATCGCATTTGGATGGCGGGTCGCTCTAAATCCCGAAAATCAATGTGATCAATTTGCCTGGGATCAAGTTGTTGCGGGAGCGATCGCATCCGCGCCAGGAGGCCCATTTGCTGGGCCCAGCGATCGCGCCCATAGGTTCCCAATTCCACGGGCCCCAATTCCGTTTGCAAACGGATCGATCGGGGGTTGCGCCAATCCACCACCTGCACGGCCACGGGCGACAGACTCAGCCAACGGTAGATAAAAGCCCATTCCCGTTGGATCGTGCCATAGTCCCCGATCGCCTTGAGCACGGGCAATTGGGGAACAGGGCGCATGGCTTGGTAGCGCTCTAGCTCAATCCAAGTGCCCTGGCTGTCCATCAGACCGATTTGGGCGCGTGGGTTGCCGCCAGCCCGTTGCACCGGAACCGTGGACTCAATCACAGCCACCGGAAACAGCTCCGTGACCTGCACCACCAACTTGGGCGGCAACAGTTGGCGAGTGACTTCCGCATGGGCCACGGGGCCCCTGGCCCGCAAACTGGCGGCAATCACTTGGGGCTGGAGTTTCCACAAAGATTGGGGATAGCTGATGCCCAGGAGCGATCGCACGTGGTCATCGCTCAGCATCCGATTGCCCAACACGTCCACCTGTTCGGGCCCCCGAATCACCCAAGGGGCAGACGTAACCAAGCTGGCCGTCGCGATCGCCACCAACCCCACCGCCACCAAGCGCCAACTCCGCCGCGCAATTTTCCAGTGGCGGCGACGGCGAAGGTGCGATCGCCGCAGATCCAAGTGGCGGCGAGACAAGGGAACAAGCGGATCCAGATCTGGATCCGGCCCGTCATCTGGCCCGTTAAACATCTGGCCCATTTAACTGATCTGCTTTATGTAATAGCGCCTGGAATAGTGTCCTGAATAATGGCTTCCTGCAAGGGATTGCTGATTTCTCCTGAGCTTCAGTGGCCAAGACCCCCAACCCCAATTCAAAATGGGGCCCTTTAGAATGGTTGCCGCTGCTCGCCATGCCCACCGCAGCAGCAACCCAGGACAAACTGCACAACTTCAATCAATTTCAAGATTTCAGGACAAGATTTCAGGAATAGATTTCAGGGTGAATGCCGGTGTCCCTGTACTTTGATCGCTAGGTTGGTCATGATGGTTGCATCGTAGCCCTAGTCCAAGTCGATTGTTGCTGTTTTCTTTGGCCGATATTTCTCAGTACCATGGCAATTGACGATATATCCCGCTTCTTTAAGGCCTGTAATCCTTCCTATACGCTCGATCTCGCCAAGCCGGAAGATCGAAAATACTATATTGATTTCTCGAATGTGCGCGGTGGCAATATCATTGGTGAGCTGAAGCGGACGATCGTCCGAATTTCTCCCGATGTGCCCACTTGTCAGCTTTTTACGGGGCACATTGGCTGCGGGAAGTCCACGGAACTCTTGCGGTTGAAAGCTGAACTGGAGCAAGAGAATTTCCATGTCGTCTATTTCGAGTCTACCCAAGACTTAGACATGGCCGATGTGGATATTAGTGATATTTTGTTGGCCATTACTCGCCAGGTCAGCGAAAACTTAGATGCCGTCGGCATTAAGTTGAAACCCAGCTATTTTGCCAATTTGTTCCAAGAGGTTTCAGATTTTCTGCAAACCCCGATCGAACTGGGTGCTCAGGCGGAGGTTTCCCTAGGAATTGCCAAAATTACCGCTAAAACCCAGGACAATCCCAAACTACGCAGCCAATTGCGGCAATACCTGGAACCGCGAACGGAGGGAATTCTGCGGGCCATTAACGAGGAAATTATTCAGCGGGCCACCCAAGAATTGCTACGGCGCGGCAAGAAGGGCCTGGTGGTGATTGTGGATAACCTCGATCGGGTGGATAGCCGCACCCTACCCTCGATCGGGCGGCGGCAACCGGAATATTTATTTATCGATCGCGGTGCTCAGCTCCGGCGAATTAATTGCCATTTGGTCTACACCGTTCCCCTTTCGTTAATGTTTGCTGACGAATACGAAGCGATGAAAAACCGCTTAGGCGGCGGTTTGGCTCCCAAAGTATTGTCAATGATTCCGGTGCGGACTCGGAATGGGGAACCCTTTGAACCAGGCATGGAAGCCTTGCGATCGGCTGTTTTGGCGAGGGCTTTCCCAAACCTTTCTTCCACCGAAGCACTCAGCCATGTCAGCGAAGTTTTTGAAGACTTGGAAACCCTAAATCGTCTTTGTCGGGTCAGTGGTGGTCACCCCCGAAGCCTGTTAGGATTACTCTATCGCTGCCTACAGCAGGAAGACCCTCCCTTTGCTCGGGCGAACTTGGAGCGCGCCATTCGCGACAGTCGGGACGATCTCACCCTGTCGATCGATGACATTGAGCGAGAGCGCCTTTTCCAGGTTGTCCGCGAACAAAGTGTGCGTGGCGAAGACAGCTACCAAATGCTGCTGCGGACTCAAATTGTTTACGAGTACCGCGATGCCCAGGGACGGTGGTTTGGCATCAACCCTTCCCTCGAAGAAACCGATTGGTTTCAAGCTTGGCAGCAACAAAACCGCTAACTCCCAGATGATCGCCGCCTGGGCCTAACCCATCCACCCAGGCGCAATACGTAGCAGTCATGCGACTGTTCCCAAAGAGGAGCGTTAAGCCATGGGCCCCAAAGTTCCAGGCGGTCTCGCCAACGCCAATGAGCGATCTGTTGCCATTTTGGCCAGAACTCTGTTGCACCAGCAGGGAGAATTTGCCCTGATTCTGGCGCACTGCAACGATCCAACGGTTCAGCGTTGTGCCACTAATCGCTTACGCGAGATGCTGTCCTTGGAGGTCGGGTGCTTGCAGTTGCCCACCTCCGCCCGATCGCTCTTGTCACCAATCCAGAATCTCTGTCGCCAACACCCACCTCAAGCTCTGGTGGTTACCGGGCTGGAAACCCTAGAAGAACTGGATGATCTGTTGGTGGCCACCAATCGGGCCTTCAACGCCTTCACTCATCAGTTTCGGTTTCCCATCATTTTGTGGGTCAACGATCGGGTAGTGCGCCACCTAGCCCGCTACGCGCCAGATCTCAAAAACCGCACGCCCACCAGCATTCGCTTCTTTGAGCAGCAGCCTCAGCCTCTCGCCTCAGTGTTGAGCAATTAGCGCTTCCCTGCTCCAACAAGTTGGATTTTTTTTCGGAATTTTCCTGTAATTTCCTAGATTTTCCCGATTTTACGCAAAATTTGTAGAGCTATACTGCTGGGTGATCTCCTTGGTACCCCATGACATTGGATCAGTGTCTTGTCAGTGCTGAGTGCTGGGAAAGTTTCTGCGCAGCACTTTTCTGCTATTCCCGAGATTTTCCTGATTTTACGCAAAATTTATAGAGCCGCATTGCTGAGTGATCGTTGAGTGATCTCTTAAGTGCCCTAAGACACTAAATCAATATCCTGGCAGTGCCGAGTGCTTGAGGATTTGTCGTGCGTCTTGAATGGATTGAGCCGATCTCCTGGTATCACTTATGACCACTGCCACTCGAGTATCCGAACAGTCAATACCCAATATTCCGGGCTACACAATCACCGAGCAGCTCTACAGAGGATCGCGAACGGCCGTCTATCGAGCTGTCCAGGATGGTGATCAGCGATCGGTGGTGCTGAAAATTTTGCTGTCGGACTATCCTACCTTTGGCGAACTGGTGCAATTTCGGAATCAATACGCGATCGCCAAAAACCTCGATTTACCTGGCATTATTCATCCTCTGACTCTTCAGCCCTTCGGTAATGGCTATGTGCTCGTGATGGAAGATTGGGGAGGGGTATCCCTTAATCAATACCTACAGCAGCACGAGCTTAATTGGGTTGAAGTGCTCAAGATTGCCCTGCAACTGACCACCATTCTGCACGATTTGCATCAGCAGCGCGTTATTCATAAAGATATTAAACCCGCCAATATTCTGATTGATTCCGCATCGAAAGAAGTAAAGTTAATTGACTTTAGTATTGCTTCTTTGCTGCCCAAGGAAACTCAAGAAATTCAGAATCCCAACATTCTAGAGGGAACTTTAGCCTACCTGGCTCCCGAACAAACTGGGCGCATGAATCGTGGCATTGACTATCGAGCGGATTACTACGCCTTGGGCGTGACGCTCTATCAACTATTGACAGGTCAATTGCCTTTTGAGTCTGGCGATCCCTTGGAGTTGTTGCATTGCCATATCGCTAAAGCAACACAGCCCGTGGATCAGGTAAACCCGTCAGTGCCTGAGATGGTGGGGGCGATCGTGGCCAAGCTGATGGCTAAAAATGCTGAGGATCGATATCAAAGTGCTTTGGGTCTTCAGCATGATTTGCAGCAATGTTTAAACCAATGGGAAGCAACAGGAACGATTACAGCATTTGAATTGGGACAACGGGATTTGAGCGATCGCTTCTTAATCCCTGAAAAGCTCTATGGTCGTGAGAGTGAAGTACAGATTCTACTCAAGTCTTTTGAGCGAGTTTCCCAAGGCGCATCAGAGCTGATGCTAGTGGCGGGATTTTCGGGGATTGGTAAAACGGCTGTTGTGAATGAAGTCCATAAGCCAATCACGCAGCAAAAAGGCTATTTCATTAAAGGAAAGTTTGATCAATTTAATCGCAATATTCCTCTATCAGCATTCGTGCAAGCTTTGCGGGATCTGATGGGGCAACTGCTCTCAGAGTCTGACAGTCAACTAGCCGAATGGAAAGCCCAAATCCTCAAAGCTGTTGGTGAAAACGGCCAGGTCTTGATTGAGGTGATTCCGGAGCTAGAGCAGGTCATTGGTCAGCAACCCGCAGCTCCAGAACTTTCAGGAACCGCAGCCCAGAATCGATTTAACTTGTTATTTCAAAAGTTTATTCAAGTTTTCACGACTGCCAATCACCCTCTCGTGATCTTCCTGGATGACTTGCAGTGGTCTGATTCTGCTTCGCTGCAATTGTTGAAAGTGCTCATGGAAAGCAGTGGCTATCTGCTGATGTTGGGTGCTTACCGAGATAACGAAGTTTCACCAGTTCATCCCCTGATGCTGACGATCGGGGAATTGGAAAAAGCGAACTTAACCGTTAATACAATCACTTTGTTGCCACTGAGCCTAGAGCATACCAATTGCTTGGTGGCGGATACATTGAGATGCAGCCAAGAGCTATCACAGCCACTGACTCAACTGGTCGATCGTAAAACCCAAGGGAATCCTTTCTTTACGACCCAATTTCTGAAAGCGCTTCACGAAGATGGGTACATCGTCTTTGACCGTGATCAAGGCTATTGGCAATGTGATATTGCCCAGGTCAATGCACTGGCGCTGACGGATGATGTGGTGGAGTTTATGGCGTTGCAGTTGCAGAAACTGCCGACAGCGACGCAAGAGGTCTTGAAGTTAGCAGCTTGTATTGGCGCACAGTTTGATTTGCAGACCCTGGCGATCGTGGCAGAGCAATCCCAAACAGAAGCAGCCACTTGCCTGTGGAGAGCTTTGCAGGAAGGACTAATCATCCCGATTACTCAGGTTTACAAATTTTTTCAGTCTGAGGAAGTTGAGCAGATTGAAGCTCAAAATCATGCCAATCCAGCCTATCGATTCCTGCACGATCGAGTTCAACAAGCTGCTTATTCCTTAATTTTTGATGAGCAGAAAAAATTGACGCACTTAAAAATTGGGCAATTGCTTTTAAGTGCAATGGGCGAAGCAGAAAGAGAAGAGAAAATCTTTGAGATTATCAATCAATTAAATCAAAGTTCTGACTTAATTGACCAAAAAAGTGAGCGAGAAGAGTTGGCAAATCTAAATTTAATCGCTGCACAAAAAGCTAAATCTGCAACTGCTTATATCGCAGCTATCGAATACGCTACTCAAGGTATAAAACTAATTGGTCAAGGTGCATGGAAACAATGCTATAGCTTAACCCTAGCTCTCCATGATTTAGCAGCAGAAGTAGCCTGCCTGAGTGGTGAATTCACACAGATGGAAGAAGTGGTTAATAAAGTACTGAAAAATAGCTGTCAATTACTAGACAAAGTAAAAGTTTATGAGGTGACAATCTTAGCTTATGTAGCCCAAAATAGACAGCTAAAAGCTATTCAAGTTGCCCTTTCTGTCTTGGAATTATTCAAGATTTCATTTCCCGAACATCCCACAGCAACGGATGTTTCTCAAAGCTTACGAGAGACCCAAGATTTATTCCAAGGAAAAGAATTAGCAGAATTGCTAACACTCTCAGAGATGACCGATCTCGAAGCCCTTGCAGGGATGAGAATTTTAGCAACTGTCACTGCCGCAGTCTATCAGACTATTCCTGATTTACTACCCTTGATTGTCTGTGAGCAAGTGAGGTTATCAGTAAAATATGGTAACGCTGATGTATCTGCACAAGCGTATGCTTGGTATGGAGTCATTCTGTGCACTATTGGAGAAATAGATTTGGGCAATCAGATTGGGGAACTAGCAATGGGATTGCTATCACGTTTTCACAATCAAGAGTTTAAAGCTAGCACCATTAACATGGTTTATCCTTTTGTGAAGCCATGGAAACATCATATTCAAGATTCGCTTCTTCCTTTAATTGAAGGGTATCGCAGCGGTTTAGAGATAGGTACTTTAGAATATGCCGCTTACTGTAGCTATAACTACTGCCAACTATCATTTTTTCTAGGAAAAAATTTGTCTATCCTAGAATCAGAAATGAACTTTTATCATCAGGTATTAGCTCAGCTCAAACAAGAAGTAGCTCATAACTATCTCAGAATTTTTTATCAATCTGTCTTAAATTTATTCGTTGATAGCAAATGCCCCTGGAAAATTCAAGGTGCTATCTATGACGAGCAGATTATGCTGCCCCTACATCAGGAAGCTAAAGATCTTTATGCACTGGGAACAGTGTATGTCAACAAATTAAGTCTTTGCTACTTGTTCAATGAGTGGGAACAAGCAATCGAAGCGGCAGATAATGCTAGGCAACATTTAAGTAGCATATCCGGCTCTTGCAAAGTGCCATTTTTTCACTTTTATGATTCACTAAATCGTCTTGCTATATTATCTACAGTGACGGATCTAGTATATAAAAACGTTCCTCAGGAAGTTATTGACAACCAAAATAAGCTCAAACTATGGGCAACCCATGCACCCGCAAACTATTTACACAAATTCTGTTTGGTTGAAGCAGAACGATATCGAGTATGGGGGCGGCTGTATGAAGCAATGGATTACTATGACCGCGCGATCACCGGAGCCAAAGCCAACGGCTACATCCAAGAAGAAGCCCTTGCCAATGAACTTGCAGCTAAGTTTTACCTGAACTGGGGCAAAGAAAAAGTGGCTGCGGGGTATATGCAAGAAGCCTACTATGGCTATGCTCGTTGGGGAGCTAAAGCCAAAGTGAATGACCTAGAAGAACGTTATCCTCAATTATTGCAACCTATTTTGCAGGCGGCCAACCAACGCTTAACTATTTTAGAAACTCTTTCAAGCGTTACTGATCCTGTCTATTCAATTCATTCCACGCCTCACACGCATTCTGCTAGCAATATCAACCAAACTCTAGATTTGGCTACGTTGCTACAAATTTCTCAGACTTTCGCCAGCACGATCGCCCTCGATGAGCTTCTCAGAAATTTGACCCAAGCCATGCTGGAAAACTCCGGAGCAGATGGATGTGCCTTAATGCTCTGCGAGGACGATCAATGGCAAGTTCGGGTAATGGCTAATGCAGAACAAATAGTGCTGCAATCTGTGCTGTTAGAAGATAACTCTACGGTTCCTGCCAAACTGATTTATTACGTCAAGAACACTTCAATGACAGTGGTGGTTGATGATCTCAAGACTGAGCTTCCTGTAATTGACAATTACCTCGCTCAATATCAACCTAAGAGCGTATTGTGCTTGCCGATTTTCAGTCAAGGAAATTTAAACGCTATTTTGTATTTGGAAAATCGATCAACTAGCGGTGTATTCACGAGCGATCGCATTGCAGTGCTCAATTTTCTTTGCACCCAAGCGGCAGTTTCTCTGGAAAATGCCCGACTCTATCAACAATCTCAAGAATATAGTCAACAGCTAGAGCAATCTTTCCATGAGTTGGACAATACCCAATCCCGTTTTCATAACCTAGTGGATAATGTTCCGGGAGTGGTGTATCAGTTTCTCATGAAAACTGATGGTTCAGTGTCAATGCCATATATCAGTAATGCTTGTTACGACCTGTATGAAGTTACGGCTGAACAGGCGATCGCTGATGTGCAAATTCTCTTAGACATGGTGCATCCAGAAGATGCTGAATCACATCGTCAATCGATTGCTGATTCAGTGCAAACCTTAACTCCTTGGCACTGGGAAGGGCGAATTATCACACCATCTGGAAAAGTTAAATGGATTCATGGAGAAGCACGAATCGAAAAACTTGTGGATGGTGCTTTGGTGTGGGATGGCCTCTTGTTAGATATCAGCCATCGAAAGGAAGCTGAAGCTGCATTGATTGAGAGCGAGGCTTATCACCGCACACTTTTTGATCAAGCATCGATTGGGTTAGCGCTGTGCAGAATGAATGGGCAACTGCTCTATTGCAATCCTGCCTATGCTCAGATCGTAGGACGAACAACTGATGAGCTTCCTACACTAACTTACTTTGAAATTACACCAGCATCTTATGCCGATCAGGAGCAACTACAGATGCAACGCCTCCAAGCAACTGGACGCTATGGCCCCTATGAAAAGGAATATATCCACAAGGATGGGCATCTTGTTCCGGTTCGGCTATCTGGGATTCTTGTGGAGCGATATGGTGAGCAGTTCATTTGGTCAAGTGTCGAAGATATCAGTGATCGCAAAGCTGCGGAAGCCACAATTCAGCAAAAGTCTCAGGATTTAGAAACTACATTACAAGAGCTACAAAGTGCTCAGTTACAGATGGTGCAGAGCGAGAAGATGGCATCGCTAGGAAACCTAGTGGCGGGTGTTGCTCACGAGATTAATAACCCGATCGGCTTCCTGAATGGCAGCATCAATAACGGCAAAGAGCATGTGCAGGACTTGCTTGAACATTTAGCCCTATATCAGCAGCATTATCCTAGTCCCACTCCTCCGATTCAAGATCACGCTGAAGATATTGATTTGGAATATGTTTGCGAAGATTTGCCCCAACTCCTGAATTCAATGCAAGGGGCAACCGATCGCATCAAATCGATTAGTACAAGTTTGCGGACTTTCTCCCGTGCCGATACGGAATATAAAGTCAGCGCTAATCTGCATGAAGGGATTGATAGCACGCTGCTGATTCTGAAATATCGGCTCAAGGCAAATGCTAATCGACCGGCGATCGAGGTAATTACCAACTATGGTGAAATACCACCGATCGATTGCTTCCCGGGCCAGCTCAACCAGGTGTTTATGAATATTCTGGCTAATGCGATCGATATGTTTGATGAGCTGGCCCAGGGTCGATCGTTCAAGGAATTAGAAGCGCATCCTCAACAGATCACCATCAGCACAACTCTGGTAAACAACCAAGTGCAGATTGCCATTCGGGACAATGGGAAGGGGATGGATGCAGAAGTGCAGTCAAGAATCTTTGACCATTTATTCACCACAAAATCCGTAGGTAAAGGCACAGGATTGGGTCTCGCGATCGCCCAACAAATCGTAGTGGATAAACATAGCGGCAGTTTGACCGTTGAGTCGGAGCCAGGACAAGGCACTGAATTTTTGATTCGACTGCCAATCAAGTCATAAGTTCTATTACGCAATACTAAGCTGTTATATCGAGATAAATTACGTCCGTAAGTCATGTCATATTAGGCACTTCAAGGTTGTCGTATTACCAAAAGGGAGCCTTATACTGAAAAGTAGGTTTTCCTCTTAACCACATCCATGTCCCCCCTCACCAGCTCTTCATCCCGGCCATTGCCTGCAATTGCTGGCTATACGATCACAGAGCAACTTTATTGGGGATCGCGAACGGCTGTCTATCGAGCTGTCCAGGATGGTGATCAGCGATCGGTGGTGTTGAAAGTCTTGCTGTCGGACTATCCTACCTTTGGCGAACTGGTGCAATTTCGGAATCAATACGCGATCGCCAAAAACCTCAATTTTCCTGGCATCATTCACCCCCTGACTCTTCAGCCCTTCGGTAATGGCTACGTACTCGTGATGGAAGATTGGGGAGGATTATCTCTCAATCAATACCTACAGCAGCACAAGCTTAATTGGGTCGAAGTGCTCAAGATTGCATTACAACTGACCACCATTCTGCACGATCTGCATCAGCAGCGCGTTATTCATAAAGATATTAAACCTGCCAACATTCTGATTGATCCCGAATCAAAAGAAATTAAATTAATTGATTTTAGTATTGCTTCTTTATTACCTAAAGAAACTCAAGAAATTCAAAATCCAAATATTCTAGAGGGAACTTTAGCCTACCTGGCTCCCGAACAAACCGGGCGCATGAATCGTGGCATTGACTATCGAGCTGATTACTATGCCTTGGGTGCGACGCTATACCAGCTATTAACGGGTCAATTACCCTTCATTGCCAACGATCCCTTAGAAATTCTGCATTGTCATATTGCCAAAACAGCACAGCCAGTGGATCAGGTAAATCCATCAGTGCCTAGGATCGTAGGGTCGATCGTGGTCAAGCTGATGGCTAAAAATGCTGAGGATCGATATCAAAGTGCCTTGGGTCTTCAGCATGATTTGCAGCAATGCTTAAGCCAATGGGAAACAACAGGAACGATTGCATTATTTGAACTGGGACAACGGGATCTGAGCGATCACTTCTTAATCCCTGAAAAGCTCTACGGTAGAGAAGCCGAAGTTAAAACTTTACTCAAGTCTTTTGAGCGAGTTTCCCAAGGTGCATCAGAACTGATGCTAGTGGCGGGATTTTCGGGGATTGGTAAAACGGCTGTGGTGAATGAAGTCCATAAGCCAATCACTCAGCAAAAGGGTTACTTCATCAAAGGGAAGTTCGACCAATTCAATCGCAACATTCCCCTATCAGCATTCGTACAAGCTTTGCGGGATCTGATGGGGCAACTGCTCTCAGAGTCTGACAGTCAACTAGCCGAATGGAAAGCTCAAATCCTCAAAGCTGTTGGTGAAAATGGCCAGGTCTTAATTGAGGTAATTCCAGAGCTAGAGCAGGTCATTGGTCAGCAGCCCATAGCTCCGGAACTGTCAGGAAGCGCAGCCCAGAATCGATTTAACTTACTGTTTCAGAGATTTATTCAAGTTTTCACGACTGCCAATCATCCCTTAGTGATCTTCCTGGATGACTTGCAGTGGTCTGATTCCGCTTCGCTGCAATTGCTGAAAGTGCTCATGGAAAGCAGTGGCTATCTGCTGATGTTGGGTGCTTACCGAGATAACGAAGTTTCACCAGTTCATCCCCTGATGCTGACGATCGGGGAATTGGAAAAAGCGAACTTAACCGTTAATACAATCACTTTGTTGCCACTGAGCCTAGAGCATACCAATTGCTTGGTGGCGGATACGTTGAAATGCAGCCGAAAATTGTCGAAGCCGCTAACACAACTGGTTGATCGTAAAACCCAAGGGAATCCCTTCTTTACGACCCAATTTCTGAAGGCACTCCATGAAGATGGGTACATCGTTTTTGACCGTGATCAAGGCTATTGGCAATGTGATATTGCCCAGGTCAATGCACTGGCGCTGACGGATGATGTGGTGGAATTTATGGCGTTGCAGTTACAGAAACTGCCGACAGCGACGCAAGAGGTTTTGAAATTAGCGGCTTGTATTGGCGCACAGTTTGATTTGCAGACCCTGGCGATCGTGGCAGAGCGATCCCAAACGGAAACAGCTACCGTCTTGTGGAGAGCTTTACAGGAAGGGCTGGTTATCCCGATCACTCAGGTTTACAAGTTTTTTCAGTCTGAGGAAGTTGAGCAGATTGAAGCTCAAAATCATGCCAATCCAGCCTATCGATTCCTGCACGATCGAGTGCAGCAAGCGGCTTATTCTTTGATTCCGCAGGTACGAAAGCAAGCCACTCATCTTAAAGTTGGACAGCTCCTGCTGAATAGTACGCCACAAGAAGAATTAGAAGTCGCAGTTTTTGATATTGTCAATCATTTGAACATAGGAATTGACACTGATCCATATTCTGTATCGGTGATTCAGTTAGCAGAATTAGCACTTTTAGCGGGTATGAAAGCCAAGATTTCGGTCGCTTATCAAGCGTCCATTGAATACTTTAATATTGGACTTCAGCGATTATCTCAAGAAATCTGGGACTCCCACTATCATCTCATGCTAAATCTCTATCGGGAAAAAGCAGAATGTAGCTACCTTGTTGGTGAATTTAGTACTTCAGAAACTTTACTAAACTACATTTTAGAGTGGATTACAGATCCTTTAGATACAGCTCAAATTTATAGCATTCTTATGACGCAGCGAATGACCTTGGGAACAAATATGCTATCTAGCGTTGAAGCAGGGATTAAAGGTTTAGCTGTTTTAGAAATGGTATTGCCAACTGATGAAAATGAGTTGAAATCTTTAGTAGAGGTAGAGCGGCAACAAGTTCAAACTAATATTTCTCAAGTGTCAGTTCAAGCTCTGCTAAATTTACCTGAAATGACCGAACCAGTTCAGCAGAGTTGCATGAAGCTTCTAGCAATTTTGTATTCAGCTTCTTATTTGGCAGGTAATCAACTGCTGAATTTGCTAACAACTCTGCGTATGGTGAACCTATCCCTTAGGTATGGACGAGCAGAAAGCTCCAGCTTTGCTTATTGCTGTTACGGCATGATGTTGGCATTTGAAGGAAATTATCCAAGCGCTTATGAATTTGGCAAGGTCGCTTTAGATATTGACCGCGTGTTTAAAAATACTCAATTTATGGCCAAAAACAATAACCATTTTGCTCATATTATCAACCCTTTTTCGCGGCCTTTAGCAGAGAATATACCACTCTATAAGCAATCGGCTGAGCTGTGTGCAGAATCGGGCGATTTAGTTTTTGGGGCATGGGCAATTATTTTCTTGATTTGGTCTCATCTTTTGAAAGGAACTCCTTTGCTTTCTGTACAAGAGGAAATTCAAAAATATTTCGGCTATGTTGAAAAAACAAATGATCAAAATATGCTGTGTGTTTTTCAACTTCAAAAACAGTTTGTACGAGAACTAATAGACGATATAACTGAGGACAAGACCCTAACAGCACCTGGCTACTTTGAGCATCCATTTTTTCAGTTGTGGCAACAAAGTCACTTTAACGTTGCTATTAGTTGGTATGGGTTTTTGGTTTTACAGCGGGCTTACTTTAAAGGTGATTATGCTCAAGTTTTAGCAATATCAGAAACTTTGCAAGATACATTGCCTGCAAATATGGGATTTTTTCCCATCATCGTCTACCATACTTATTATCCCTTGAGTTTGGCAGCCATTTATGCTGATGTGAACGAAGAAACTCAGTTAGCTTACTATCAACAAATTCAAGAACATCAGAAATTATTAGAAAAATGGGCTGAGGCTTGTCCTAATAATTTTTTGCACAAATACTATTTAGTTACAGCAGAGCTTGTTCGTTTGAGTGGAGATCGCAGTTCAGCAGTTGATCTATATGATCGCGCCATCCTACTGGCTCAAAAAAACGAGTTCATTCAAGAAGAGGCTCTCGCCAATGAACTTACTGCTAAGTTTTACCTTGATTGGGGAAAGGAGAAGATTGCTGAAAGTTATATGCAAGAAGCTTACTATCGCTATGCTCACTGGGGAGCCAAGGCTAAAGTAAATGACTTAGAGGAACGCTACCCCCAGTTATTGCAGCCCATTTTGCAAGCTGCAAATCAACGCTTGACTGTTTTAGAAACACTATCGAGTCTTAGTGCTCCTACTTACTCAATTCATTCTACGCCTCACACCTATTCTACCAACAATATCAATCAGACTCTAGATTTAGCTGCATTGCTACAAATTTCCCAGACTTTCGCCAGCATGATCGCTCTGGATGAACTGCTCAAAAAGCTGACCCAAGCCATGCTTGAAAACTCTGGAGCAGATGGATGTGCCTTAATGCTCTGCGAGGACGATCGATGGCAAGTTCGGGTGATGGCAAATGCGAAACAAGTAGCACTGCAAGCTGTGCCGCTAGAAGATAACTCTACGGTTCCTACCAAACTGATTCATTACGTAAAAAATACTTCAATGACAGTGGTGGTTGATGATCTCAAGACTGAGCTTCCCGTAATTGGCGATTACCTCGTTCAACATCAACCTAAGAGTGTATTGTGCTTGCCAATTTTCAGTCAAGGAAATCTAAATGCTATCTTGTACTTGGAAAATCGATCAACCAGTGGTGCATTCACGAGCGATCGTATTACAGTGCTCAACTTCCTTTGTACTCAAGCGGCAATTTCTCTGGAAAATGCTCGACTTTATCAACAGTCTCAGGAATATAGCCAACAGTTAGAGCGATCGCTGGATGAGCTGAAAATTTCTCAATCTCGCTTCTATAATCTCGTAGATAATGTTCCTGGGGTGGTATATCAATATTTGATAGCTCCTGATGGTTCGATGTCAATGCCCTACATTAGCAATGATTGTTATGACCTTTATGAAGTTACTGCTTCTGAAGCGATTGCTAATGTGCAGATCCTCATGGACATGGTGCATCCAGAAGATGCTGAATCTAATCGTCAGTCAGTGGCAGATTCAGCTCAAAACTTAACTCCCTGGCAGTGGGAGGGGCGAATTGTGACTCCTTCCGGAAAAGTTAAATGGATCCGTGGCGAAGGGCGAGTAGAAAAACTGCTTGATGGAACTTTAATGTGGGATGGATTATTGCTAGACATCAGCGATCGAATCTTGGCTGAAAATACAATCAGGCAAAAATCTAAAGACTTAGAAAATACCTTGCAAGAGCTACAAAGTGCTCAGTTACAGATGGTGCAGAGCGAAAAGATGGCTTCTTTGGGGAACCTAGTAGCGGGGGTTGCTCACGAGATTAATAACCCGATCGGCTTTCTGAATGGCAGCATCAATAATGGCAAAGAGCATGTGCAGGACTTGCTTGAACATCTAGCCCTGTATCAGCAGCATTATCCTAGTCCCACTTCTCCGATTCAAGATCACGCTGAAGATATTGATTTGGAATATGTTTGCGAAGATTTGCCCCAACTCCTGAATTCAATGCAAGGGGCAACCGATCGCATCAAATCGATTAGTACCAGTTTGCGGACTTTCTCCCGTGCGGATACGGAATATAAAGTCAGCGCTAATCTGCATGAAGGGATTGATAGCACGCTGCTGATTCTGAAATATCGGCTCAAGGCAAATACTAATCGACCGGCGATCGAGGTAATTACCAACTATGGTGAAATACCACCGATCGATTGCTTCCCGGGCCAGCTCAACCAGGTATTTATGAATATCCTGGCTAATGCGATCGATATGTTTGATGAGCTGGCCCAGGGTCGATCGTTCAAGGAATTAGAAGCGCATCCTCAACAGATCACCATCAGCACAACTCTGGTAAACAACCAAGTGCAGATTGCCATTCGGGATAATGGCAAGGGGATGGATGTAGAAGTGCAGTCAAGAATCTTTGACCATCTGTTCACCACAAAATCTGTAGGTAAAGGCACAGGGTTGGGTCTCGCGATCGCCCAACAAATCGTAGTCGATAAACACAGCGGCAGTTTGACCGTTGAGTCTGAGCCAGGACAAGGCGCTGAATTTTTGATTCGACTGCCAATCTAGTCATAGATTCTGCTGCGAAATCCTAGACTGTTATATAAAACCAAATTACGTCCGTATGCTGTGTCATATCTAGCACATCAAAGTTGCTGTATCACCAGAAGAGATCTAATACTGAAAAGTGGATTTTACTTTTAACCATATTCATGTCACCTCTCACTGGCTCTTCATCCCGGCCATTGCCTGTAATTGCTGGCTATACGATCATTGAGCAACTCTATTCGGGATCAAGAACGGCCGTCTATCGAGGGATACAGGATGGTGATCAGCGATCGGTAGTGTTAAAAATCCTGCTGTCGGACTATCCCACCTTTGGCGAACTGGTGCAATTTCGGAATCAATATGCAATCGCCAAAAATCTCAGTTTACCTGGCATTATTCATCCCCTGACTCTTCAGTCCTTGGGGAATGGCTATGTGCTCGTGATGGAAGATTGGGGAGGGTTATCTCTCAATCAATATCTACAGCAGCACAAGCTTAATTGGGTTGAAGTGCTCAAGATTGCATTACAACTGACCACCATTCTGCACGATCTGCATCAGCAACGCGTTATTCATAAAGATATTAAACCTGCCAATATTTTGATTAATCCCGAATCAAAAGAAATTAAATTAATTGATTTTAGTATTGCTTCTTTATTACCTAAAGAAACTCAAGAAATTCAGAATCCAAATATTTTAGAGGGAACTTTAGCCTACCTGGCTCCCGAACAAACCGGGCGTATGAATCGTGGTATTGACTACCGAACTGATTACTACTCCCTAGGAGTCACTCTCTATCAATTATTGACCATAGCCAATACGCTGCCCTTCATTTCCAATGATCCCTTGGAGTTGTTGCATTGCCATATCGCCAAAACAGCACAGCCCGTGGATCAGGTAAATCCGTCAGTGCCCAAGATCGTAGGGTTGATCGTGGCCAAGCTGATGGCTAAAAATGCTGAGGATCGATATCAAAGTGCCTTGGGCTTGCAACATGATTTGCAGCAATGCTTAAGCCAATGGGAAGCAACAGGCAAAATTACTGAGTTTGAGTTGGGACAACGGGATCTGAGCGATCGATTCTTAATCCCTGAAAAGCTCTATGGTCGTGAGAGTGAAGTACAGATTTTGCTCAAGTCTTTTGAGCGAGTTTCCCAAGGTGCATCAGAACTGATGCTAGTGGCGGGATTTTCGGGGATTGGTAAGACTGCTGTGGTGAATGAAGTCCATAAGCCAATCACTCAGCAAAAAGGTTATTTCATTAAAGGGAAGTTTGACCAATTCAATCGTAACATTCCCTTATCTGCATTTGTGCAGGCTTTACGCGACTTGATGGGTCAATTGCTTTCAGAGTCCGATGCTCAACTCGCCCAGTGGAAGAATCGAATTCTAGAAGCAGTGGGTGACAATGGCGAAGTTTTAATTGAAGTCATTCCGGAGTTAGAGCAAGTTATTGGTCATCAACCAGCAGTCCCAGAACTGTCAGGAACCGCAGCCCAGAATCGATTTAATTTGCTATTCCAGAAATTCATTCAAGTTTTCACAACTGCCAATCATCCCTTGGTGATCTTTCTGGATGACTTGCAGTGGTCGGACTCTGCTTCGTTGCAACTGCTGAAAGTGCTCATGGAAAGCAGTGGTTATCTACTGGTGTTGGGTGCTTATCGAGATAACGAAGTTTCACCGGTTCATCCCCTGATGTTGACGATCGGGGAACTGAAAAAAGCGAGCTTGACCGTTAATACAATCACCTTGTTGCCGCTGAGCCTAGAGCATACCAATTGCTTGGTGGCGGATACGTTGAAATGCAGCCAAGAGCTATCAAAGCCGCTGACTCAACTGGTTGATCGTAAAACCCAAGGGAATCCCTTCTTTACGACCCAATTTCTGAAGGCACTCCATGAAGATGGGTACATCGTTTTTGACCGTGACCAAGGCTATTGGCAGTGTGATATTGCCCAGGTCAATGCCCTGACGCTGACGGATGATGTGGTGGAGTTTATGGCGTTGCAGTTGCAGAAACTGCCAGCAGCGACGCAAGAGGTCTTGAAGTTAGCAGCTTGCATTGGCGCACAGTTTGATTTGCAGACCCTGGCGATCGTGGCAGAGCAATCCCAAACGGAAGCAGCCACCATCTTGTGGAGAGCCTTGCAGGAAGGGCTGATCATACCAATTACTCAGGTTTACAAGTTTTTTCAATCTGAGGAACTTGAGCAATGTGAGTCTCAAAATCATGTCAATCCGACTTATCGATTCCTGCACGATCGGGTACAGCAAGCGGCCTATTCTCTGATTGCAGCAGAGCAAAAACAAGCAACTCATCTCAAAATTGGACAATTACTTTTATCCAAAAGATCACCGGACGAGATAGAAGAAAGAATCTTTGAGTTAGTTGGTCAGCTCAATCATGGACAGGCATTAATCGGGGAACAAAGCAAACGGGATGAACTCGCTCGTCTCAATCTGATTGCAGCCCATAAAGCAAGGATAACGACTGCCTATCAAGGAGGACGTGAGTACGTTCACATGGGCTTATCTTTGCTGGGAGAAGCAGCCTGGGAAAGGCAGTATGAGATTACCCTTGTTTTCTACGAATTGGCCGCAGAGTTAGCATCCTTGTGCGGATATTACGAGGCGATGGAAGCTGCTATTGATACAGTAATTGAGAAAGCGCACTCTGTAATAGAAAGAGTTAACGTCTACCGAATTCGTATTGTTTCTCTAATTTCTCAAAATAAATTACTTGAATCAATTGATGTAGCTCGAAACGTTTTAGGGTTGCTTGATCTATTTCTCCCCGAAACGATGACGGAGGATGATTTTTTGTCGATCACTGCTGAAGTTAATCAGCTTATAGGTGATCGCGACATTGAAGATTTAGTTGATTTACCCAAAATGACTGATCGCCGAATTATGGCGATTGTTGAGATTATTACTCGTCTCTTTTCATCGGCCTATATCTCAGGTTCTTCGTTATATATTGGGTTGGTAACAATAGCCGTAAAATTATCTATTGAATATGGTAATACACCTGCTTCCATCGCTGCCTATTCTTGCTACAGCATTATTGCTGCCAATTTTCTTAAGGATGTAAATGCTGGAGTGAAGTTCATTCAATTAGCTATTCAACTCACCTCAACGCCTGAGGCAAAGGTGATTAAGCCAGAAGCGTTTCATGTGGCTGTGCTATTTACATCGCATCGAAAATTTCATGTTCGAGACACCCTACCTCTAGCTCAAGAAGGGTACACAACAGGATTAGATGTTGGAAATATAGAATATGGGGGATATAACGTCCATGCTTTCTGTGCTAATTCTTTCTGGTGCGGCTCCCCTCTAGATATCTTGGAGCTAGAAATTCAAGCCTATCACCAGGCACTAGTCCAAATGAATCAGTTGACTCCGGCAAATTGGTGTCGTGTCTACTGGCAAGGTACTTTGAACCTGCGAGGAAACTCAGAGTCTGCCCACATTTTTTCAGGAGAAGTCATTGAAGAGGCAGAGTTTCTTCCTCAACTCATCTCAGTCAATGATCTACTGTGCTTATACGCATTTTATGTGTTTAAGCTGATGTTATGTTGCCTATTTGACGAGCTGGAAATGGCTCGGATGTGCGCTGTTGAGGTAAGACGCTATTTTAACGGCGGGGTAGGAACAGTAGGAGAAGCCGAATTTTATTTATACGATTCTTTGGCAGCATTGGCGGCACTGGAACGGGGATTAGGCGAGCGATCACAACTCTTACAACAGGTGGAAGAAAATCAAACAAAGTTACAACAACAATGGGCAAGCTATGCTCCCATGAATTATCAACATAAATTCGATTTGGTTGCTGCTGAACACCATCGAGTTTTAGGGAATTTCTATGAAGCAGGGGACTGGTACGATCGCGCGATTTCTGGCGCTAAAGAAAGCGGCTATATCCAGGAAGAGGCCCTCGCGAACGAGCTGGCTGCAAAATTCTATCTGAAATGGGGAAAAGAAACGGTCGCTGCAGGGTACATGCAGAATGCTTACTATGCCTATGCTCATTGGGGAGCCAAGGCCAAAGTTGTTGATTTAGAAAAGCACTATCCTCAATTGCTGCGACCTATTCTACAAGCTGCCAAGCAACCCATATCTGTTGCAGAAACCCTGACAACATTGTCTGCGGTACATCACTCTTCTACGACGCTAGATCGTTCGACTCATTCTACCTCTAAAAATAGCTCTTCTAGCAATATCAATAGAATCCTGGATCTGTCTGCTCTGCTGCAAGTTTCGCAGATCATAGCCAGCACGATCGCCCTAGATAAGCTTCTAGAAACTCTGACTCAGATCATGCTTGAAAACTCTGGGGCAGACCGATGTGCCTTGATGCTTGGTGAGGATGATCAATGGCAAGTGCGGGTAACGGCAAACCTAGAGGAAGTTGTGCTGCAAGCTGCCCCCCTGGAGGATGCTTCCAGCATTCCCAGCAACTTAATTCAGTATGTCAAAAACACGGCAACAACGGTGGTAATTGATGATCTCAAGACTGATTTGCCAGTAATTGGTGATTATCTGAATCAGCGTCAACCCAAGAGTATTTTGTGTTTGCCGATGCTCAACCAGAGTAACTTACGAGCTATTTTGTACCTAGAAAATTGTTCCACTAGCGGCGTATTTACAAGTGATCGCATTGCAGTGCTCAACTTTCTTTGCATCCAGGCTGCTATTTCTTTAGAAAATGCCAGCCTTTACCAAAAAGCTCAACTTTATGCTCAACAAGCTCAGCGCTATGCTCAGCAATTAGAACAATCCCAATTGCAAATGGTGCAGAGCGAAAAGATGGCATCGCTAGGAAACCTAGTGGCAGGTGTAGCACACGAAATCAATAACCCGATCGGCTTTCTGAATGGCAGCATCGATAATGGCAAAGAGCATGTGCAGGACTTGCTTGAACATCTAGCCCTGTATCAGCAGCATTATCCTAGTCCCACTTTCCCGATTCAAGATCACGCTGAAAATATTGATTTGGAATATGTTTGCGAAGATTTGCCCCAACTCCTGAATTCAATGCAAGGGGCAACCGATCGCATCAAAAGCATTAGCACCAGCCTGCGCACCTTCTCCCGTGCCGATACGGAGTATAAAGTCAGCGCTAATCTGCATGAAGGGATTGATAGCACGCTGCTGATTCTGAAATATCGGCTCAAAGCAAATGCTAATCGACCGGCGATCGAGGTGGTTACCAACTATGGTGAAATACCACCGATCGATTGCTTCCCGGGCCAGCTCAACCAGGTATTTATGAACATCCTGGCTAATGCGATCGATGTGTTTGATGAGCTGGCCCAGGGTCGATCGTTCAAGGAATTAGAGGCACATCCTCAACAGATCACCATCAGCACGACTCTGATTGATGATCAGGTACAAATTACGATTCGGGATAATGGCAAGGGGATGAATGCCGAGGTGCAGTCAAGAATCTTTGACCATCTGTTCACCACAAAATCCGTGGGCAAAGGGACAGGATTGGGTCTCGCGATCGCCCAACAAATCGTAGTGGATAAACATAGCGGCAGTCTGACCGTTGAATCGGAGCCAGGACAAGGCGCTGCATTCCGAATTCAATTGCCGATCGAGGGCTGAGCAGTTTGAATTGAGCCAGCCGCTGACGAGCACCGATCGACTGGCCCAACGATTTTGTGCGGCGGGTTAATAGCTTGACCTAGAGAACCTGCGATCGCATCAGGGCCACGGGCAGACAGCGCACTTTCCCCGTGGTGGGGACGTAAGCGCGTTTGTTGAACACGTCGTAACCGTTGCGCTCGATCGAGTGCAAAATTCGGCTGTAGAGCATCAAGGCAGCCCAAACGGGCCAGCGAGCATCGGGGTGAAGCAGGCGAATGCCCTTGGCGGCACTGTCGAAAATGGTGCGGGCCCGCTGAATTTGGAACTGCATCAGGGCACGCCAGCGATCGTCAACCACACCATTCATCAAGTCCTGCTCGGTGTAGCGGAATCGCTCCAAATCTTCTAAGGGTAGATAAATTCGGCCCCGGTGGCGGTCTTCGCCCACGTCTCGCAGGATGTTGGTGAGCTGGTTGGCAATGCCGAGGGCGATCGCTCGTTCCGTGGGGTCATCCGGGTTGCGATCGGGGCTGGTTTGCATTTGCAAAAACCCATCCCAAGGGGCGCGGGCCGGCTCGCTAGCCACCCCCAAAACCGGCGTGGTCATCAGGCCCACCGTGCCCGCCACGCGATAGCAATATAGCTCTAGCTCTTCGTAGGTCTCGTAGCGACTGCGATAGAGATCCATGCGCTGCCCGGCGATCATGTCGCGGAAGGGCTGAATATCTAGGTTGTAGCGCCCGATCGTGTCAACCAGGGCCACATCAGAATCATCCAGCGCATGGCCACCAAAAAGCTGTTCTAGTCGCCGTTCCCAATCGTCCAGGGTTTCCGGCGTGGTCAGTTTGGCCATGGGCCCATCGACCAGCTCGTCAGTGCGCCGACACCAAACATAAATTGCCCAGATGGCCCGCCGCTTAGCCAACGGCATCAGCGCACTGCCCCAATAGAACGTTTTGGAGTACTTGGCTGTGACCTGGCGACACAACTCATAGGATTCTTCCAGGGTCGCCAGGGTGTTAGTGCGTGGCGGGTCAGGCAAGTGCAGCATGAAGACCGGCGGGGCTGGGAAAGGTCGATGGGTCAGTCAAAGGAGTGGCTTAGGCGGAAGCGGCCAGGGCCAAATCGCGATCGCGCTCAAGGCGCGCAGCATTGCGGACAATCGCTTGCGCTGTCAGCTTACCAGAAAGCACAGCCCCTTCCATGCTGCCTAGAAACTCTTGCATGGTGTAGCTACCGGACAGGAAAAAATTCCCGATCGAGGTTTCCTGTTGGGGGCGCAGGGCCTGGCATCCCGGCCGAGCCGTGTAGACCGATCGGGGCGTTTTCTTCACCTTGGCTTTGCGAACTTTTGCCTGGTGGGGAATGTGATCGGGGAACAGCTTGGCCAGCTCATCCATGGTGGCAGCAATGATGTCTTCATCGGAACGGCCGATCCAATCCTTGGCCGGAGCCAACACCAATTCCAGCATCGATCGATCCGGGTCTTCGTATTCCCGAGTGGTGCGGCTCATATCCGCATAAACACTGAGGATATCCGATCGGGAGAACAACAACTGGTCGATCGTCGGCAACTTGCAATCAAACCAAATTTGCACATTGATCACCGGCACACCTTCGAGGCCTTGCAGCTTCTCGAACTCCGGCACGGCTTTCCAAGCGTCCGGCATCATGATCTTTAAGGCATCCACCGACATGGCGGACACAAAAGCATCGGCCACAATTTCCTCATCGGGCGCGCCGTTTTGACCGCGCACAATGAAAGACTTCACCGATCGATCGCCATTCAAGACAATTTCCTTCAGCGGCGCTTGGGTGCGCACTTCTCCGCCCCGAGCCGTCACGTAGTCCACGATCGGCTGGCACAACCGCTCCGGCGGGGCCCCATCCAAAAAGGCCACCTTGGACCCATATCGCTCTTGCAAAAATCGATTCAGCGCCGTCAGGGGAACCGTCGCCGACACATCCTCAGGATTAATAAACGTCAGGGCCTTGGAGGCGGCGATGAAAATGTCGGTGTTCACCTGCTCATCCACCCCCTGGAGCCGCAGCCATTCCAAGAGGCTGTATTTATCCATGGATTCCACGTACTGCTGACCCCGTACGATCGCTGGCAACAGCCCGATCGCGAATCGAATTTTTTGCTCCCAGGTCAGCATGTCGTTATTCCGCAGAATCGACATGATCACATTAAACGGGGCGGGAATGTCCGGCACATCAAACCAAGACAGGGTTCCCGGCTTCTCCGGTTGGTTAAACACCAGGGCGTGGCGCTTCCATTGCAGGCGATCGAGAATGTCCAGCTCGCCCATCAGTTGCTTCATGTTGTGATAAGCGCCGAAAAAGGCGTGCAGCCCCGTTTCCAGCCAATCACCATCCTCATCCTTCCAAGCGGCCACCAAACCACCCAACACGGCCTCGCGTTCCAACACGATCGGCTGGTGTCCCGCATCGACCAAATATTTGGCACAGGCCAGGCCCGCTAGGCCGCCACCGGCGATTGCAACTCGCATGGATTTCAACAGTCCTACTCGCTAGGGGTAAACAACGGAAGCCACAGGGCTGATGGGGGTGGAAACCGCCCGATCGCGCTTGAAATGCGATGGGTGTTGGATTCCCTTGAATAATTCTTAAGAATTAATTTTTCAGAGCTATTATACGTTGCAATTCGTTACATTTGGGGGCTAATCAAAAGATGGTCATCCCCAGGCCACTTCCCGATCGAGCCAGGCCAGAGGCCCAAGTCCCCAATCCATCAAGGTTAAGCGGCGCTGGGATGCGAGCTTTTGAGACCTAACCAGCTCTTGACCGACCTGCTTTCGACCCGGCACGCCACCACAGAAGTAGGGCCAAAATCCTAAGAACCGCTGGCGCTGTCGGACACAGGCTCGGGAATTTGCACCTTTTGGCCAAATTTGGGTTCTGTTCCCTTCAACAGGCGGCTGATGTTGGTCTTGTGTCGCGCAATCACAAACACCGTAATCGCCAAGCCAAATAAGCAGTAGGGCAAGGGATTTTGCAAAGACAGCATCAACACGCTGACCATGATTGCCCCGACGATCGACCCGAGGGACACATATCGCCAAATGGCCAGCACCACACAGAAGGCCGCGAACCCACCCAAGCCCACTTGCCAAGACAGGGCCAGCAACGTGCCCAGGCTGGTGGCGACGGATTTGCCGCCCTGGAAATTCAGCCACAGGGATTTGCTGTGGCCAATCACGGCGGTGAGGCCGGCGACCACTTCTAACCAGGGCTTGATTGCCAGCCAGGTGGGATCGACGATGAGGTCGCCAGTCCAGAAGGTGCGCACCAGTCCAATGGCGATCGCCCCTTTCAGAATGTCAAAGATAAAGACGGTGATCCCAGCTGGTTTGCCCACGGTGCGCATCACGTTGGTGGCCCCGGTGGAGCCGGAGCCATATTGGCGGATGTCGATGCCTTTGAGCCAGCGCCCGGCTAGATATCCAGCGGGGATGGAGCCGAGCAGGTAGGCCAAAACGAGTAATCCTAGTGCGATCGCAACAGCCATAGTTTCCAGTCCGCCAACGCCAAGCTGAATTCAACGCCACTTTATCAGCCAATGCAGCCCATGCAGTCGCCTTGATCGTGTTGCTTTGTCACAGGGCAATGGTGACCGTTTACTGCGCTCTCTCAGTCCGGCTGCACCATTTATCACACCAACGCCCAGCAGACAGGTCAAAAAAATTGCCAACCCTGACTTAAACCCCCGATCGCCCTGATCCTCGTCTTTGGCTGGGCAGCAGCAGCCCAAAGCCACCACAAATCATCCTCAAAATTCAGACGATCGAACGCCAGCCAACCTAAAAATGGCGAATCACTTTCGATCGTCAACGGGAGTCGATCGCGGATCGCTTCCAGCAACAGGCAAAGTTAGTCTTTATTAAAGGCCTCTCAGTCCAAAATTCTGACCCCAAGCATCATTTTTTCTTCAGAAACGTCAATGTAAAATAAAATACAATTATCAAAAATGACTTGAAACAAAGAAAAAATATTCAATCTTGAGATTTCTGAGAATTTTATGAATTTCAACAATTGAACTATTCGCATTTAAGCATTAAATAAAATCAAATCAAATTGAAATTCACAAGAAATTATTCTTGATTTTCGGCTCGGATTGAATAATGAAAATTACAACAAAAAGAAAAATTAATTTGATTGACAATTGAAATTAATTGAAATTTTCTGTAAAAAATTGTATTGCAAATGTTTAAAAATGAAATGATTTATTTTTAAGAGAATTGTTGCCAATTTTTAATTGCGTGTTTATACGGAATTGTTTAGAAAAATGAAAAAATTAACATTAACTTCTCTCAAATTCCAATTAGCTTGAGGCACAATTCGTAGAGTCCAATTGGAAAGTCTGATCAACCCTCCAATTAAGCTGGAGATTGTGCAACATGTCAGTAGATTGGAAAGTGAACAGTGCAGACACCGCTGCTCAGGCAATGGGTGGTGAGGTTCTTGATCTCAGCAACGAATTTCGCGACGACTACCATGTCTTGGTCTACCGCTGTCCCGATGGGCGGGTGATTGTATTTGAAGATTGGTGGTTTCGCGTTAGTGAGTTTGCGAATGAGGAAACTTTCCAAAGGGCCCTTGCGGGGGGAAATGAAGATTACCCGTTTGATTTGGAATTAGCCAATAAGCAGATTCGTTTGGAGTAGATCAAGGCGATCGAGATAAGCCATGGGCTAATTCAAGGGTGATGGCTAAATTTCCCAAGAATGCAGGTTAGCCACTCAATCAAGATTCCAATTGAGAACCCATCGATAGACTCCTTAGCCCCATTAGCTCGATCGACTCGATCGACCGAATCAGTTGCCTGGTATTTCCCTAGGGTTGCAGTGCTTTTTGGAGAAGTGATTTGTGAAGAATCAAAAGATTGTTGAAGCGATGCCTGGCTACCGCTGGGAAATTGATGGAGCCAATTTCGTTAAGGTCGTCTATCGCCAAGATTCAGACCTGGTTGTTTTTGCTGATCAGGGCATTTGCCACTATCGGTTTGAGGACGATGGTGAGCGGTTGATGGAGTTTTTGGACGCACAATCGTTGGTGGATGTGGGCACGGTCACGGATGGTGGTTGGCTGGATGTCACGCCCAGTGTTGTGATTCCCTGGAGTTCAACCGCAGAAACAACCAACACAACAGCAGATTCTTCTACCTCAGCACCGTCCACCCCAGGAAAGGCCTACACCTTTCGGGTACTGAACAACGACGGCACTGAGTTTGGAAAAGGGTGCTTTACCCTAGGGGATGGCAGCGAGTCTTCGGTGGAATATCGCCGGGGCAGTGCGGAAACCTTGACGGCGTTTTGGTATCGCGACCCGATCGTCGGTGTGTTGGATCTCAGTGCTCTGTTGAGCTTGAGTTTCAGCGATCGGGCAGGCGAGCAACAGTTTCAGTTCAATGCCTGGGCCCAGCCAGACTTCGATCGGGGCTTGGTGGCCGGTGGTGCAACGCCGGATCAACTGGGTCATGTGTCTGCGCACCGGGGAGCGACGGAAGACGGAAGCTGTCAAGGGCGCAAGTTGGAGTGGGTGGCGATCGGGCAGCCCACGATCGAGGTCATCGAAGAAGATGGCGTGACGATCCCGCTGGTGGACTTGGTGGTGGCGATCGACTCCAGCGTTTCCATGAAGGACGAAGCGGTGGCGCTGGATGCGGCCGTTTCCGCCGCGATCGAGGCGGCTCGGGCCCATTGCCCCTCTGACTTGCGAGTGGTCTATCTGGGCATTGAAGGCACGTTCCGAGACACCCGTTTTAATCAATCCATTCGCAAATACCTGACCACAACGGCCAAAGTGGCGGAGGCCGAGTTGCGGGGTCGCCAACGCGGCACGGTGGCCGGCGGCGGGGCCCAAGAAGACGGCGCAAGGGCGATCGAGGATCTGAGTCGCCATTTTGACTGGCGGCCGGGGGCTGGGCGGGCCCTGTTCTTCCTGGGTGATGAGTCCCTGGATGGCGGGAACCAGGATGGCAAGCAAGATCAAGGAGACATCGAAGCCGCCAACCTCGCGATCGCGGTGGCCAAGGAAGCTGGCGTGCGGGTGCATACCTATCTTGGAACTTCCTCGGTGAAGGACAGAGTGCGCCGGGAAATTGAAGGGGAATACGCCAGGGTGGCTCGGGAAACGGGCGGTCAATCCTTCACCTCCCAGGATGCGCTGCGGGGCTTCCAAGCCCTGTTGCAAGACGTGATTTGCGGCAGCAAGCCCGCACCGCGCCGCATTGAACATCCCTTCTGTTGCTGCCAGGCCTACGTTGAATCCTAGGGGTTCACCAGTCAGCGGTCTGCCCAACGTTTCACGATCACCAAGCCCAAACCTCACAGGAATTTGCTGCTATGCCTCAGGTCACGAGTTTCGTTTTTCACACCTTGAATCCGGATGGTTCGGTTTATGGCCGGGGCTGTTTTGCCTATGAAGGGCCGCCGGACGGGGTTGATATTCAATACAACTTCGGCACGTCGGCCGGCGGAACGGCGAATAAGATGCTGTCGTTTTGGTATAGCGACCCGGTGACTGGCACGCTGGATATCAGCGCACTGATTAATTTCAACTGGACGAATGGTTGGCAGGGGGCCCACTATCGGTTTGATTTCAACCTCTGGAACCATCCCTACAACAGCCACGGCATGACCGCTGGCCAAGCCCAACCGAACCGCCTGGGCCCCATTTCCGGTCACCGGGGCAATGGGGATGTTTCAACCCAAAAGCGGCTGCAATGGCCCACTTTGGCTCCGGCCACCATGACCGGCCAGGGCGGCTCCGCCACGCCGGTTCCCGCACCGGCCCCCGTGCCAACGCCCTCGCCCACGGAGGTCTTGACGATTCCCAAGGTGGATCTGGTGGTGGTGATCGATTCCAGCGTGTCGATGAAGGATGAGGCGACGGCCCTGAGTGAGGCGGTGGGCGCGGCGATCGAGGCGGCCAAAACCAGTTGTCCTTCTGACTTGCGGGTGACCTATTTGGGAATTGAGGGGGTGTTTAAGGGAACGCGGTTCGATCGCACCGTGCGCAATTACCTGACGGAAACGGCCAAGGTGTCGGAATCGGTGCTGAAGGGCCGCAAGGTGGGCACGGTGGCCGGCGGCGGGGCCCAAGAGGACGGCGCAAGGGCGATCGAGGATGTGTCCCTGAATTTTGACTGGCGATCGGGCGCATCGCGGGCCGTCTTCTTCCTGGGCGATGAGTCCTTGGAAGGGGGCAACGAGAACGCCAAGCAGGATCAGGCAGACATCGAAGCCGCCAACCGGGCGATCGCCACGGCCAAGCAAACCAAGGTGAAAGTCCACACCTATTTGGGGACTTCCGGTGTGAAGGCCAGTGTGAAAAAAGAAATCGAGGGTGAATATGCCCGTGTGGCCAAGGAAACCGGCGGGCAGGGTTTCACTTCGCAAGATGCCCTGAGCGGTTTCACGGGGCTGCTGCAAAAGGTAATCTGCGGCAGCAAGACGGTGATTCCGGCCCCTGCGCCAACCCCCACGCCAACGCCTGCGCCGGCCGCGCAACCCTTCTGTTGCTGCCAGGCGTTTGTGGAAGGCAAGTAGTTCCTGCGATGCTTGCGATTCCCGTTGCCACCCACCAGCGGGCGATCCGTGTGATCGGGGCGCGATCGAACTAATCCGTTCAGGTTGATGACGAATTGAGCACGAAGCATGGGGGCCGATCGCCCGATCGACCCCCACTTTCCTTTGCGTATTTGTTGGGATTTTTTGTTGAGATCGTGAGGTTGATCCCTATCCGTGGGCTAGCCGTGCTGTCTAAGCTCGCGAGCCGATCGCCTTGTGGAAAGCCGGCCGCTCACTCAGTCGTTTCAGGTAAGCGCCCAGCGCTGGATAGGGCGACAGATCCATCTTCAGCATCATGGGGATGTAGGCCAAAATTGACCCCAGGGCCACATCTGCCACCCCGAAAGTTTCACCCGTGATATAGGACGACTGGCTTAACAGCTCGTTGATGCCGCCCAGCAAGCGCGGAGCTTCCCGATCGCGGTTGGCTTCCACAAAAATTCCGGTGGCAACGGTGGAATTGGCAAACAGCGTCCATTGTTGATCCACTGCCCGTTGCTCCGTGGATTTTTCGGGGCCGTACTTCGCATCCAAGTAGAGCAAAATCGCACCGGATTCCCACAATTTGAAGTCGCCATCTTCAATGGCTGGCACTTTGCCAAAGGGGTTAATCTCCGTCAGCGGTGGTTGGCGGTGTTCGCCGGCCTGCATATCCAGCAAAATGAACTCGTAGTCTAGGCCCAACTCTTCGAGATACCACTGCACGATCGAGGCCCGGCTGCGCGCACCGCCATAAAGCTTAATAGCCATCGAATTTCAGTCCCAGTTTTGATTAATTTGCTCAGACTGAAATTTTAATCATTAACGCAGGGCCCCAACCGAAACCCCCGCCCCGGAGGATTAGCGAGTGCCCGTACCTTGAGTGCGGCTGGGGCCACCGTTGTCGGGAGGCGTGGGCTGGGCGGCTGAGGCGCTTTGGGGCGCGACGGCCGCCACCAGCGCGGCATCGATCGAATGGCCATCGATCGGTTGCATCACGGCGGCCGAACCCAGAATTACGCCCACGAGGGTCAAGCTTTGGCCAATGCGGGTGCAAGTTTGAAGCGCGGTCATGATTCAAGCCCCTGATGCGAGTCGTGAAGGTCAGCCAGGGTCGCGATTGGATTGCGTCGCGCTCCTGATGACTCTTACTGTCGTGGGCGTTGCAAATCCGGAGAGGGGCAGCCGTGAAACTACGGAGGCTGGCCGATCGCCCGATCGCTGAAAGGCTGATCCTCTCGTTGGCGGTGGCGGCGATCCAGCGTCCAGTTTTGTAACTGGTTTTTAGCCATCTCCGCTCTAGGAACCTCCCTTGGAACCGGGGCAGCCTGATATCCAGACCAACCCAAACAAAAGGGGCTGCCAGGGCGATCGCCTAGCAGCCCCCAGCCCCCGAACGGGGCCGGTTTAGAGAGAAGAGGGCGGAATCACCTGCAAGGCCGATCGCACCACATCCGGCGTTTGATCCAGCACCACCCCCAACAGGGCCCCAGTGGAGGTGCGGCTGATGATGGCATCGGCGGCTCCGCTGTTGTCCACATTGCCAGCGGTCACCGTCACATCGGCAATGGCGAAATCTGCCGCCAACAGCACCACATCTCCTTGGCTCACGCTGAGATCCGTAATTCGATCGACCGTTTGCACCCCGGCTCCGGCCACGGCTTCCTCAGCTCGCAGCACAAACAAATCTCGGCCCGCACCCCCCGTCAGCACATCCGTGCCAAAGTCGCCGGACAACACATCATCCCCATCCCCACCCAACAGCGTGTCGTTCTCCCGACCACCCCGCAGGATGTCATTGCCATCGCCGCCCACCAGGGAATCGTTGCCCCGGTTGCCGCTCAGCAGATCATTGCCCAAGCCGCCATCCAGCACATCATTATCAGCACCGCCATTGAGCACATCGTTGGCATCGTTGCCCAACAACAGGTCATTGCCCGCATTGCCAAACAGCACATCCACATCACTGGAGCCAGTCACGGTGTCATTGCCCCCCAAGGCCCGCACCCCACTGGGATATTCACTGAGACTGTTGACGGGAATAACGCGGTTATCGCTGTCGTTGGTCAAGTCCAGAAATTTGGGCCCCGCCAACAAGTTCACGCTGTTGCGGGTGAGGAAGCTGCGTACCTCGTTGCCGGACACTGCACCCACAAACTGATCCGTTGCGCGGCCGCTTTGCACCAAGCGCACATCGGGGGTCGATCGCACCCCCGCCTGTTGCACCAAGCCCACCTCCTGTTGGGTGTTCACCTTGGCCAAAACCACGTCGTAGTTTTTAACGATCTCTTCTAGAACCGGGCTGAGCTGTTGGCAGGCGCTGCAAGTGGGCGAGGAAAAGTACAGAACCACCGGCTTCTCGCTGGATTTGCTCACCACCTCGGTCTGAAAATTTTGGGCTGTGATATCAACTTTGGAATTCATGGTTTAGACCTTTTACTTGATAACCATCAATCATTTGTCTTCACGACTATGCCCTAAGTTGTCAGGAAAATCTCCCATGGAAAGGGCCGCCTCCCGTCCTATGATGAAATCCGTTCAACCCTCCCGACATTTGACCGACCCGTGACCCAGACCTATCGCATTGCGCTGTTGCCCGGTGATGGCATTGGCCCCGAAATTACCCGCGTTGCTGTTCAGGTGCTCGAAACCGTCGCCCAAAAGATTGGGGTGACCTTTGAGTTCACCGAAGCGCCGATCGGGGGCTGCGCGATCGACCAAACCGGCGAACCCTTGCCCGCCAGCACCCTGGAAATTTGCCGCAACAGTGACTCGGTGTTATTGGCGGCGATCGGCGGCTACAAGTGGGACAGCTTGCCCAACGCCCAACGGCCCGAGCGCGGCCTGCTGGGGCTGCGGGCCGGTTTGGGTCTGTTTGCCAATCTGCGGCCGGCAACGATTTTGCCCCAGTTGGTGGATGCCTCGACCCTCAAGCGGGAAGTCGTCGAAGGTACGGACATTATGGTGGTGCGCGAGCTGACCGGTGGCATTTACTTTGGGCAACCGCGCGGCATCTTTGAGGGCGAAAACGGCGAAAAGCGCGGCGTAAACACGATGGTTTACTCCGAAGGCGAGGTCGATCGAATCGCCCGTGTGGCCTTTGAAACCGCCAAGCGTCGGGGCAGCAAGCTTTGCTCGGTGGATAAGTCGAACGTGTTGGAAGTGTCGCAACTGTGGCGCGATCGGGTGACGGCCGTGGCTGCGGACTATCCCGATGTGGAGTTGTCTCATCTCTACGTGGACAATGCGGCCATGCAGTTAGTTCGCGCACCGAAACAGTTCGATACGATCGTCACGGGCAACCTGTTTGGCGACATTCTTTCGGATGCGGCAGCGATGTTGACCGGCAGTATCGGCATGTTGCCCTCGGCCAGCTTGGGCGAACCGGGCAAGCCGGGTGTGTTTGAGCCGGTGCATGGTTCCGCGCCGGACATTGCGGGCCAAGATAAGGCGAATCCGTTGGCCCATGTGTTGAGTGCGGCGATGATGTTGCGCTACGGGTTGGATCTTCCGGAGGGCGCTGACCGGATTGAAAAAGCTGTGAATGAAGTGCTCGATCGGGGTTTCCGCACGGGTGACATCATGTCTGAAGGCAAGACCCTGGTGGGTTGCACGGCCATGGGTGAGGCCCTGATCGCGGTGTTGAACGAGGCGTAGGCGTATCGACTCGGAGGGCGCATCGGGCGCATCGAACCGGAGGGCGCATCGAACCGGAGGGCGCACTGCCGTGCGCCCCTACAGACCGGAAATATTGGGTAGGGGCGCACCGCTGTGCGCCCAAATCCAGGATCTTGGCAAAAATCCCTTAATTTCGGTTGATTGGGTGGCAAAAACGGGCAAACAACGATTAGATGCGCTGTTGGTGAGTCGCGGGTTGTGCGAGTCGCGCCAGTTGGCCCAACGGTGGATTCGGGCCGGCGAAGTGCGGGTCGATCGCACCTGCATCGACAAGCCCGGAACCCTGATTGCCGAAGATGCCGAAATTGAAGTGGCGGCCCGATCGCGCTTTGTGTCCCGGGGTGGTGAGAAGTTGATCCACGCCCTGGAGGCCTTCCCGATCGATCCCACGGGCCGAGTTTGCTTGGATGGCGGCATTTCCACGGGTGGCTTCACCGATTGCCTGTTACAGGCGGGTGCGGCCAAGGTCTATGGCGTGGATGTGGGCTATGGGCAGGTGGCCTGGAGCCTGCGCCAGGATCCGCGAGTGGTGTTGCGCGAACGCACGAATCTGCGCCACCTGACCCCGGCGGAACTTTACGGGCCCGATGATCCGATGCCCGATTTGGGTGTGGCGGATGTGTCGTTTATTTCCCTGACGAAGGTGTTGCCGGCCCTGTGGGCGCTGTTGCAACCGCCGCGCGAGGTGATTTTGCTGGTGAAGCCGCAGTTTGAAGTGGGGCGCGATCGCCTGGGCAAAAACGGCGTGGTGCGCAATCCGCGCGATCGGGCTGAGGCGATCGCCACGGTTTGGCAAGGGGCCGAGGCGATCGGTTGGCACTACGGCGGCCTGGTGCGATCGCCCATTACGGGCCCGGCGGGCAATGTGGAATTTTTGCTGTGGTTGCGTGACGCGGAAATTGCGGGGCGATCGGCTCCCGATTTGGCAGAATTTTTGGCCGTGGTGCAAATGGCCGACAACTGAGCCAACAACTAAGCCAAAACCAATCAAATCAAGTTAGATCAAGAATTCTGTCCCAAAATCCTGTCCGAGAGTCCGGATCGGGATGCACAGCGGTGCGCCCCGATCCATCATCCCGTCCCATCATTTTGGACTGAGCAGCAACGCTGATTGTTCAAAATTTTGCAGGACTTTGCAGGGCTGTTCAGGGCTTTCAGGGGGCGATCGATCGCAACCAAAGCGCCCCTGAACCGGCCATTGGCATCACATCCCCCCTTTGAGCCAGAGGGTAAGCAGCCACATAATACTTTGTAAAGTCTTCCCACCGATTTGCTAAGGAAGTCAGAGGGTGATTACGAATTCTGGAGTAACCACTGAGCTTGCAGGTTCCAGAATTGAATATTGCGCACCGATCGTGATCGATCAGCCCTGGTAGGCTCTGTAATTGCTGAGGCCTGATGCGTAAAGCATGGGCAATGGTTGGGGATCTCTAACAGAATTACTTCCACGCGATCCGCTGATCCCACAAAATTCAGAGAAATTCCTTCAAGAAACCTTCAAGGATCTGATCAAGTTTTTGATCACAAACTAACAGCAGTAGTCTCAAAGTTGCCCCTCTGGGAGATGAGAAAGGCATGATAAAGTTGACCCAAATCCGAACCGTCATCGGCGAATGACTGCCAATTTCAGACTTGCCTACAATCGGATTGAGGCCAAGGCAAAGGGTCGATCGACTCGTTGCTTGGAGGCATCCAAGTTAATGGATCCGTCGCGAAAGGAGTTGTTCCTCTAAGTCGGCAATCCGATTGTAGGCAGCAGTTAATTGAGCCATTAACCGTTGCACTTGAATTTCCGGCGTGAGTTCCTTATCGCCCGCGCGATCGCTCGGTTCCCGATAGCTATCATCGATCAGAATATCTTTATATTCAGCATTCAGATCAGCCATGGAATGGAGGATAGGGCTGGGGGAATCAACCAAGGCTGCACCCCGTTGAAGAATTTGAGCCATTGGTTCATGTAAGGACGATGACTCTTCGGAAGAAACACGACTTGCTAAGCGTCCCAAGAGTGTTTCAATCGACTGATGTAGCGCATCGAGCTTGTGGTTGAGGAGTGTAATTTGATCTTGCAATGGTTCCATAGGAGGTCAGCGCATGGTTTTAGATTGCACTGGCGGAGGCTTGTGTTTTTATCGTAAATAACCCATCCTCAAAAGTTCAGCAATCGCTGAATCATTTAACGATTATCCGCATGGTAGATTGTGCAGGATATTGTTGTTTTGGAAAGTGTTTCGCATTTTTCCAAAGAATGATCTTTTAGAAAAATATGCACAAAAAACTTGTCAAAACTTTATAAAACTTCAAATATCGAGAGTTGATCGCTAAAATGACCTGGCAAAACACTGCGCAATGAATGCGCGATGAATGCGCCATTAACGGACAAGCGACGCGCAAGTCGCATCAATTTCGCATCAATTAAGGCAATCTAGGCGGCCATGGCTTTGCAAAATCCCGAGGCAAGGGCGGAGTTGAAGGGGAATCGATCGCCCGGAATGGCGGTGGATCTGGAGCCTCGGTGGGGGCGGCGGCAGTGGTTGCTCGGCACGGGGGCGATCGCGGCGGGCCTGTTGCTGGGGGGCTGTGGGCGGCGCAATCCCAACGATTTGACCGTGCTGGCGATCGAAAATACGGTTCCTGCCCAACTGCTCCAAGCCTTTCAGCGGCTGGCGAATGCGCAGGGAGCCACCCGAGGCATTCACCTGACTTTGCTGGATCAGGCGGAATTGTTGATGCAACAGTTGCAAGACTGGCAACGGGATCCGGCGGGAACCACCATTGGCCAAGGTGATTGGCGATCGTGGATTCCGTTTTTGCGGCCGGCAGGGGCGGGGCCGGTGGGGTTAACGGGACTGCTGGGCCATGAATGGCTGGCGGGGGCAGTGCGGCGCGGTTGGATCCAACCCTGGCCCGATCGCCCGGCGGGGGTAACTTTGGGCGATCGCTGGCAGTCCGTCATCCAACTCAATCGCCAAGGATTGCCTGATCGCGCCGGATCCCTGTGGGGAATCCCCTACCGTTGGGGAACGACGGTGTTGGTTTACCGGCCCGATCGGTTTGCGGCCTTGGGATGGGAACCGCGCGATTGGGCGGACTTGTGGCGGCCGGAGCTGCGGGGCAAGGTGGTGCTGCTCGATCGGCCTCGGGAGGTGATTGGTCTGGCTCTGAAGCGATTGGGGCGATCGTATAACGAAGCTCAACCCCAGTCCGTAACCGGCTTGACCGCTGCTTTGGCGGCCCTCAATCAACAGGCCCTGATCTATGCCACTCAGGATTATTTGCAACCGCTGCTGTTGGGGGATGCTTGGGTGGCCGTGGGTTGGTCCCATGAGGTGGTGACGGCCCTGGCTCGCCAACGGAGTTTGCGGGCGGTGGTTCCCCAGTCGGGCACGGCCCTTTGGGCGGATCTGTGGGTGCGGCCGGTTCATGCGGCTCCGGAATCGCTGGATTTGGCGACCCTGTGGGCCAGTCTTGCTTGGCGATCGGACATTGCCCAAGGGTTGGCCGGGTGGTTGGATGCGGCTCCGGCTCCTTGGCTGGAGGGCGATCGAACGGCTATGACAGCCAGCGTTCAGCGGGATGTGTTGCTGCCGACACCTGAGCAGCTCGATCGCTGCGAACTGTTGCAACCGTTGCCGATCGAGTCGCTACGGCAATATCAAGACCTGTGGGTGGCAATGCGTCGATCGGTTGCTTAAGCAATCTCAGGCTCAGCCCAACGGCCCGAACCGGTTGGGATCGGCTCAAACCCAAGCTCAAACCCAGACAGCTTCCCTATACTGGGAACAGCACTGAGCAAAACCGCAAAAGACCCAGAGCGGCTGATTTATAGACCTATGGCTGCTGTGCCCGCGATCGAATCTGGCTTGTTAGAAGCCGTTGAGCAACTGAACTACCGTGTCACCGTGGCCGATGTGGCTGCCCAAGCAGGTTTGGATTTAAACCTGGCGGAACGGGGACTGATGGTGTTGGCGACTTCGGCCGGCGGTAACCTGCAGGTGGCCGAGTCCGGTGACGTGGTTTACGTCTTTTCCCGCGACTTTCGCGACATCCTGCGCAACAAGTACTGGCAACTCCAACTTCAGGAAACCTGGGCCAAGATTTGGAAAGTCCTGTTTTACCTGATTCGGCTGTCCGTTGGCATTGTGCTGGTGCTGTTGATTGCGGCGGTGCTGGTGGCGATCGTCGTCGCTTTGGTGGCCCTCAGCAGTTCTCGGGACAGCGATAGTGATAGCGGTGGTGGCGGCGATTCGCGGGGGTCTGGCTCCAGCTCGGGCAGTTGGAATATTGGTTTCCCGATCGGGGGCGGCTACTATGGCTGGTCCGATTGGATTTGGATCTGGTGGCCCGACTACGACAACTACGCTTACCAACGGCGACGGGAAAAGCCCGATCTCAACTTTTTAGAGGCGATCTATTCCTTTCTGTTTGGGGATGGCAACCCGAATTTGTATTTGGAAAAGGAACGTTGGCAACTGATTGCCCAAGTGATTCGCCAAAACCAAGGGGCGGTGGTGGTGGAACAGGTGGCCCCCTATCTGGAACTGCCCGATCGGGCAATGCCCAAGGCTCAAGACCTGGACGAAGATTGGATGTTGCCAGTTTTGGTGCGGTTTAATGGCCATCCCCAGGTGACCGATCGCGGCGAAATTATCTATCAGTTCCCCGACTTGCAAACCACCGTGCAGGATTTGGCCGATCTGCCCGAAACCCTGCCGCGATTCCAGTCGGAGCGTATCTATAACTTCAGTCGCGCCAGCTCGGGGCAACGGGCCGGGGCGATCGCCCTCGGGGTGGTGCTGTTGGTGTTGTCCTTGGTGTTAGGGGGGCTGATTGCGGCGGGGGATGCGGCAACCTTTGGCAAGGCCTATGGGTTCTTGCGCTTTACCTGCCTGTTGGGATTGGGCTACAGCGGCGCATTTTTGAGCATCCCGGCGGTTCGCTGGTGGGTGATTTCGGGGCGCAATCGGGTGATCGAGCGGCGCAACCAGCAGCGCAGTGCCCTGGCGGATTTGGTGACCCATCCCGATCCAGACTTGGCTCACAAGCTGGCTGCCCGACAACAACTAACCCAAGCCCGCAACCAAATCACCGATCGAGATTTGACCTACACCACAGAAATGGACGTGACGGAGCAAGAAGCCCTGAACCCGGAAGCGGTCGATCGGGCCTGGCAGCAGCGGCTGAACTCCGCTGGCTCTGCGGACTAGGCAGGGGGCAGGGATTGGGGTTTAGATTTCGGGTTTGGACTTTGGATATTAGGTCGCCGTGTTTTATCTGGGTACTGACTTGGTTTATATCCCCCGCATCCGAGCAGCCCTCGATCGATTCGGGGGCCGCTTTCTGCAACGGGTCTATACTCCCCAGGAACAGCGAACTTGTTGGCGATCGCTGGCTCGATCGATCCCCTGGGAAACCCTCAATCCCGAAACTCTGCTGAACAATCACCTCACGCCCGATGTGGTGAACCGGTTGGCGGGTCGTTGGGCCGCCAAAGAAGCCGTGGTCAAGGCCCTGGGCACAGGCTGGTATGGAGTGGGTTACAAGGATGTGGAAATTACCCGCCGGGCCACGGGCGAACCGGGCGTTTGTTTGCATGGCCGGGCCCTGGCCGCCCTCGATCGCCGCTGTGCCCTCCATTGCCAAACCCATCCCGTCGCTGCCAGTGCTGGGCCCGAAGCCCATTGGCAAGTCAGTTTCAGCCACGATCGGGACTATGCCACCGCTTCCGCCATTCTGGTTTGTGGATCGGGGTCTGGCTCTTTGGGCCCAGCTCCCAAGGCAACCCGCACAGGATCGGATGTTGAATGTTGAATATTGGATTAGGTATTGGATCAGAGATTGAATTGGGCGTTGTCTCTGGGGGTGAAAATCTGGGGTGGAATTCGACGGATCCTGAGAAAGTTAGCCCGCCGTAACATTTCCCTGAAACCGCAGCATCTTGGGTTCCGGGATGATCCTGACCATGAAAACGGTTCTCGCCCCGGCCCCACGGCTCAACATTAGGTAGCCAAACCATCCAGAATCGGATCTGGGGGCCGATCGAGCCGATCGCCCCCACAAAGCAGCAAACCCAGGCAATGATTGTGTTTGATTGATCCCCGGTTTCTGATCCCGGCGCAGTGATCGGAATTAAGAATTTCAACCGAATTGGGCTGAATTTGGGTCAAACCCCGATCGAATCTCGACCCAAAATCCCGATCGCCCGTTAGCAACGCCTTGCAAAATCCCTGGAAATTGGAGAAACCCCGTAGAGATTTCACAGGCTATCCCGGCGAAAGGCGATCGCATTCCGATACTATTAACTGTTCGATGCAACTGTTCGACACGAACGTTTTGCTGCGTCATGATTTGATGGCAATCTGCACGCCATAAACTAACCCGATCGCACTTCCTTGGCCATCCCGAGCCAAGCGCTCTGGGTGGCCGGCTTGCTGTCCTACCCCACTAGAGCTGGAATGAGCCTCGAAGCCTATCTAAATCACCCCACGTTTGGGTTATTGCTGATGATTTGTCGGCTGGAAAACAGTCGCGAATTATTTACGACGCTATACGCCCATCGTCTGTTCTTTTTGGTGTCGATCGCGGAGACGGGCCTCCGGTTTGAACCGGTTACCCGCAGCGATGCCCGAACCATGGTCGAGGTCAGAATGCGAGCGCTTCAGCGCAATGGCAACCGGGAGGAATATCAAGCGGTGCGGGCCGCCTACCAGCGCACCTTCCAGTAAAATCGCCTTACGAATCATCCTGTTGCCATGAGTGCGCCGTCTATGTCCCAGGATTGGGTGCAGGCTTTGGCTATGCTGCCCCGTTTGTCCCAGCGGGTCGAGTTTTTGCGCGATCATTTGCCGGACTCGGTGCGATTCATGGCCGTTTCCAAGACCTTTGGCCCCGAATGTGTGCGAGAAGCCTATGAATGCGGGATTCGGGACTTTGGGGAAAATCGCGTGCAGGAAGCGGCAGAAAAACGCGCCGCCCTCAGTGACCTGACGGATATTCGCTGGCACTTAATTGGCCAACTGCAAAGCAACAAGGCCAAAAAAGCCCTGGAACTGTTTGAGTCGATTCATTCGGTCGATCGACTGGAGTTGGCCCAACGGCTCGATCGCTTGGCCGCCGAGCGCGATCGCCCACCCCAAATTTGTCTGCAAGTGAAGTTGCGGCCCGACCCCAACAAGGCCGGTTGGTCGCCGAGTGAACTGCAAGCGGCCTTGCCCGAGCTGGATCGGTTAACCCATCTGCAAATTCGAGGATTGATGGCAATTCCTCCCCTGGGCTTAAGCGAAGCGGAATTAGCGGACTTTTTTGCCGAAGCCCGATCGCTGGCGGATCAAATCCAAGCCCAACCTTGGCAACGCTTGGCCATGACGGAGCGATCGATGGGCATGTCTAACGATTGGCCGATCGCCCTGCAAGCGGGAGCCACCATGATTCGCCTAGGACGAACCCTATTTGGCGATCGGGCCTAGATTCCTCACCCATTGAATTGAGGAGATTGCACAAAAAATTCCCCAACCATTCAGCAAGATCTGTCAAGATCTGCCTGAAAGTGGCCAATTTTGACCCGATCGACCACTGATCTTCGTGAATGGTGACCATAGGTAACCGCCAACCCCGATCGCTCCCCCTCCGCAGCCCGATCGTCCTTGGCAACCATCCATCCTTCAGCGGCCAACCCGATCATGGTGGAATCAAAAAAATTGGAGTAGACTGTTGACCAAAAAATGGGCGGCCAATCAATAATATGGCTCCTTTTGAATAGCTCATTGGGGTGCTGATTGGGGAATTTGGGTCTGGATTCAGAATTCAGACCTTTCAGCAGGCGGCTTTTAGTCCAGTCTGATAAAATCGGGGCGACCTAAACCCCAACCCATTCAACAATCATTGAACAGCCCCGCGCTGGAACCCCATTTTCAAGACAACAAGCGCTAAAAACGCTGAAGGTGACGATCAATCCCGCCGGAAGCAATGATGCAACTCTTGTGGTCAATGGCGGTTTAAATGGTGGTTAATGGTGGTTCATCGAGGAGTGGATGTTAGGCAACCAAGCCGACGGAGTTTTGGCGGCGTTCAATCAGCCCCTAGAAACTCGTCGGTACTCCAGCCCCCAACGTGGTTAGTAAGTGGAGAGGACGAGGTGAACGCTATTTTTACGAAACTTCGGGATTTTGTGGGTCTGGGTGATCCAGTGGAATACGATTACGACTACGACGAAAACGATAGCAATAACAATGGCTACCGTGGTTCGTATCAGCAACCAGCGGCGGAATCCCAGCCCGCTGCGGCTCCCACGGATGAGGCCAACGCCCGCCGTAGCCGTCGCTATGCCGCCGTTGCTGATGCATCCGCTTCGTTGGCCGGTGGGTTTCCGGCACCGGCTGCGGCCCGATCGCCCGAGCCGATTGTGCCGCCCAGCCCCCGCGCGACAACTGGAACCCCAACAACTTCTTCTATGAGCAACGTGATTGGTATGCCGGGTGCGGTAAACGGAATTTCCGAAGTGGTGGTGATGGAGCCGCGCTCGTTTGAGGAAATGCCCCAAGCGATTCAGGCCCTGCGGGAGCGGAAGTCGGTGGTGTTGAACCTGACGATGATGGATCCCGACCAGGCCCAACGCTCCGTGGACTTCATCGCTGGCGGAACCTACGCCCTGGATGGTCACCAAGAGCGGATTGGCGAAAGCATTTTCCTGTTCACGCCCAGTTGTGTGCAGGTCAGCACCCACAGCGGTTTGGTGCGCGAAGTGTTCCAAGCTCAGGCTGCGGCCCAGGCTGCCGCTCGCCCTGGCCAAGCCCCCGTTTGGGCAACCGATCGCTTCCAACAGGCCGCCGCTCAGTAGGCCGCCGCTCAGTCGGTTTAATCACGGCTCAATCTTCAACGATCAATCACGATCGAGGGGCCCTTGAACACCGGGCCAAACTGTAGGGCAGTAGTCAATCTATTGCCCTATATTTTTGCCCTTGACCAATCCAATCCGCATCGATTGGATCGAAAAATTCAGCACGAGACAAGGTTTATGACGGATTCTGGGGCCGGTGCGGTTTGGCAGTTGGGCGTAATTGGCGGGGGCGTGATGGCCGAGGCAATTTTGGCCCGGTTGTGTGATCGGGACGTGATTCCTGGAGCGCAAATTTGCGTCAGTGAACCCATGGCCGAGCGCCGAGCGACCCTGGCCGAGCGCTATGGGGTACAGGTCACCGATGACAATCGATCGCTCCTGGCCCAATCCCAAATCGTTCTTTTGGCCATCAAGCCCCAAGTTTTTGCCACGGTGGCGGCCCAGGTGGCCGGTGCTTGGGATCCCGCGCGATCGCCCCTGATCCTGTCGATTTTGGCCGGCACAACCTTGGCCAAACTGGAAGCGGCCTTCGGTGGCTGTCCGGTGGTGCGAGCCATGCCCAACACACCGGCCACCGTGGGCGCAGGGGTCACGGCGATCGCCCCCGGTTCTTTGGCCGAGCAGGCGGCCATGGAACAGGCTCGCCAGATTTTTGGGGCGATCGGACAAGTGGTGGAAGTGCCGGAATCTTTGATGGATGCGGTCACCGGGTTGTCTGGGTCAGGGCCGGCCTTTGTGGCCTTGTTTGTGGAAGCGCTCACCGATGGGGGTGTGGCGGCCGGGTTGCCCCGAGTCACTGCCAGCACCCTGGCCCTGCAAACGGTTTTGGGAACCGCCCAACTGTTGCAAGACAGCCAACTACACCCGGCGATCTTGAAAGATCGGGTCACCAGTCCCGGCGGCACAACGATCGCGGGGGTGGCCGCCCTGGAGCAGGCTGGATTCCGTTCCGCCACCATCGAAGCGGTACGCGCGGCCTGGCAACGATCGCAGGAATTGGGCCGCGCCTAGGGTTCGCCGTTGATGAACCCTCAAGCTTTACCCTCAAGCTCTAGCCTCAGGCTCCGCAACCGCCGCACCCATAAGCCCCATGGCCCTCAAGCCCTATCAAAAAATCCCGATCGCGGACTGTGGCGAACCCCTAGTGCCCATCCCGCCCGATCGCTTCCAGCTCTGGGATCCACATCCCTACGCGGTGTTGGGTGCGCCCTATGGTGACCAATCGCCCTTTTGGGTGCGATCGGGCGTGCTCGATCGGCTGTTGCAGGCCGCCCAATGGTTAGCCCAGCAACAACCGGGCTGGCAACTGGGCATCTTTGATGCCTATCGCCCCTTGGTCGTTCAGCAATTCATGGTGGATTACACCTTTGCCGAATTGGCCCTCATGGAAGGGTTGGATCCCGTTGCCCTGGCGCAAAATCCCCAGCATCCCCAAACCCAAGCCCTGCGATCGCGCGTTAGCCAGTTTTGGGCCAGCCCCAGCGACCACCCCGCCACCCCGCCACCCCACAGCACCGGAGCCGCTCTGGATCTGACCCTGATCGACGCGGCCGGGCAAGTGCTGGACATGGGATCCCCGATCGATGAATGTTCCGATCGCTCATTTCCCGACCACTTCGCCCCAGCCACCGATTCCCAACACCAGCAGTTCCACGCCCATCGCCAACTATTGCGACGGGCCATGGCCGCGGGCGGGTTTGCCCAACATGCCCAAGAGTGGTGGCACTTTTCCTGGGGCGATCAACTGTGGGCCGATCGCACCGGTCAGCCCCTAGCCCACTATGGCCGGGCCTGAGAGGCCGCGCCTAAGGGATCGCGCCTGAGGATGCCGCCCCCCCACGGCAAGACACCATGGGCGAGCCACCATGGGCGAGCCACCGAAAACCAGGTGTATGATTGCGAGAAATGGCGCTTCCGGCCAACAGCAGCCCCCCGGGCCCCTGTTGATTGGGTGAGCAGCCTCCAGGCTTTCAGGCAATTGAACCACCGGTCTATGTCTCAGACGGAATTGTTACTGCTCGCCCGGCAGGGCAATGTAGAGGCGATCGCCACCCTCATGAACCGCAAGTTACAGACGGCGGGGATTGCAGTGGAAGTGAGCCTTGATGGCAATTGCCTAATTTTGAATCTGTTGGGGGCCGATCGCGCCCCCGATCGCCCGGCGCTGATGACCTTTGTTCGCAAGGGCATGAACATCTTGAAGGTCGAACCCGTGGGCGTGGTGCGGGTCTCCGGTTGGGCGGCCGGGGCCGGCGCACCCACCTGGACCGATGCCCTCTACCTGGCCAATGATGGCTCTGGCATGTCCTTGGCCACGCCCCCGTTGAGCGCTCTGGGCCTGACCGGTTCGCCCAGCTACACGATCGCCCCCAGCCCGGCCCCCGCGCCCTCAGAGATCAGCGCCACCTACGATCCGGGGAATACCGGGTTTGTTGCGCCGACCCCCGCGCCCAACCCAGCCCCCGCGCCCCAACTCCCGCCGATTTATCCTGAGCCGACCTATCCCAACCCCGAAGAGGCGATCGACCTAATTCAGCCAGAAAAGGTCTATGAAGATTGGCTGGCGGAAACGGGCCAACTGGGTTTCCCGATGCAGGGGGCAATTCCCAAGCTGGCGGAATTTTTGGTGTATTTCCTGAACGCACCGGAAGAACAGCTCATTGACGTGGTTTCCGTGCGCATTGATGACGGGCCGGCGGTGTTGCTGGTGACCAGTACCCGACTTTGCGCGATCGCCCTGCCCGCTTTTTGGAGCCAGCAACCGGTGCGGGAGCTGGCTGCTTTTGCCTATGGGGGCATTTCCCGCGTGGGTGTGTCCCGCGATGGGCTGGGCATTGAAACCACGTTGGGTAAGCAACTGTTGGCCTATTTCAGCAATCCTGTGTTAGGCGAGGCTTTTGTGAATCGGAGTCTGGTGCGGTTTTGTCCGGTGGAGGCGGATCCCTCGCTACCCAGCCCCAAGGACGAGCGATCGATTCTGTTTTATGGTCTGGCGATTTTGGCGGTGGTGTATCTGCTGATTCTGCTCTTGCATTGGATCTGGGGACGCTAGAACCATGGCCATCATCCCGATCGGGGGGCTGATTCGGCTGGGGACTGGTGGGAGCTTGCCTCGATCGGCTTGAGGATGCCCACGAGGATGCTGGTAATTTCTGGCAAATTACTGAAGATTGAGCGTTGTTGCAGATCTTGGGTGATGGTTTGGATCGAGGATGGGTCGTTTCAGCATGGTTTGAGACTCCAATCGCGATCGGGCGGCTGGGCAATTCAGTCTTGCATTTTTGGGGTGGGTTTGTCGTGATGGGCGATCAGCGCTGATCAAAACAAAAACCGTAGGGTGCATGGGAGGACGGCCCAATGGTTAAAACACGCTGGATGGGTTCTCCCATGCACCGCAGCGCGATCGCTCCCTCACGATCAGATGCTTTCAAGAAATGGTCGTTAAGTGCGTGACGGATTGTGGTGCATGGGAGATGAGACGAAATCGTCGTTTCTCTTTGGCCGTGCTCCCATGCACCCTACGGGATGTTGGGGATAGGCTCCTACAATTGGAGCGGTGATGTGAGGGGGCGGTGGCATGGAGCAGGCGGAGTTGTTGGCGCTGCTGGAGCGGGCGAAGGCGGAGGGCTGGACAGAGCTGGATCTGGCGGGGCTGGATTTGGTGGAGTTGCCCCCGGAAATTGGTGAGCTGACTCAGCTTCAGGTTTTGATTTTAGGGAAGTTTGAGCTAGAAACTGGACAATGGAAAGGCAATCAATTAACAACGCTGCCGCCCGAAATTGGTCAACTGAAAAATCTGACATCGCTTTCCCTCTTCAACAACCAACTGAGGGAGCTACCGGCGGTGCTCGGTGAGCTGAAAAATCTGACATCGCTTAACCTCATCGGCAACCAACTGAGGGAGTTACCAACGGTGCTCGGTGAGCTGAAAAATCTGACATCGCTTGACCTCGTCGGCAACCAACTGAGGGAGTTATCGGCGGCGCTCGGTGAGCTGAAAAATTTGACTGAGCTTGACCTCCACTACAACCAACTGAGGGAGTTCCCAGCGGTGCTCGGTGAGCTGAAAAATCTGACAGCGCTTGACCTCAGCATGAACCAACTGAGGGAGTTCCCAGCGGTGCTCGGTGAGCTGAAAAATCTGACAGCGCTTGACCTCAGCATGAACCAACTGAGGGAGTTCCCAGTGGTGCTCGGTGAGCTGAAAAATCTGACATCGCTTGACCTCCGCTTCAACCAACTGAGGGAGTTCCCAGTGGTGCTCGGTGAGCTGAAAAATCTGACATCGCTTAACCTCTGCAACAACCAACTGAGGGAGTTTCCAGCGGTGCTCGGTGAGCTGAAAAATCTGACATCGCTTAACCTCAGCGTGAACCAACTGAGCGAGTTACCAGCGGTGCTCGGTGAGCTGAAGAATCTGACATCGCTTGACCTCAGCATGAACCAACTGAGGGAGTTCCCAGCGGTGCTCGGTGAGCTGAAAAATCTGACAGCGCTTGACCTCAGCGACAACCAACTGAGCGAGTTACCAGCGGTGCTCGGTGAGCTGAAGAATCTGACATCGCTTAACCTCTACAGCAACCAACTGAGTGATTTACCAGCAGTGCTGGGTGAGCTGAAAAATCTGACATCGCTTAACCTCATCGACAACCAACTGAGGGAGTTCCCAGCGGTGCTCGGTGAGCTGAAAAATCTGACAGCGCTTGACCTCAGCATGAACCAACTGAGGGAGTTACCAGCGGTGCTCGGTGAGCTGAAAAATCTGACAGCGCTTGACCTCAGCGACAACCAACTGAGCGAGTTCCCAGCGGTGCTCGGTGAGCTGAAAAATCTGACAGCGCTTGACCTCAGCGATAACCAACTGAGCGAGTTACCAGCAGTGCTCACTCAACTGCAAAATCTGACCACGCTTTACCTCAGCTCCAACCAACTGAGGGAGTTACCAGCGGTGCTCGCTCAACTGCAAAATCTGACTGAGCTTCGCCTCAACAATAACCAACTTAGTCAGCTACCAGACTTCATTCGAGAATTGCCCAAGCTCAAAAAGCTGGATTTACGCGGCAATCCGGTTCGTATTCCCCCAGAAATTTTGGGTGAAAAAAATCGGTACGAACCAGGTGACATACAACCAATTCTGGATTTTTATTTCAACAGCCAACGTGATCCAAAACCCCTTTACGAAGCCAAGCTGTTGATCATTGGTGAAGGCGGCGCAGGCAAAACCAGCCTTGCTAAAAAACTAAAAGATGAAAGCTATCAAATCGAAAGCCAGGAAAAATCCACCGAAGGGATTGATGTGCTGCCCTGGGAAATTTCTCATCTAGACGGCACACCGATGCGCGTCAATATTTGGGACTTTGGCGGTCAAGAAATCTATCACGCGACCCACCAATTTTTCCTAACTAAGCGCTCCTTATATTTGCTGGTTGCCGATGAACGAAAAGATGACACTGATTTTTATTACTGGCTAAAGGTTGCAGAAACCTTTGGCGACAACAGCCCCCTGCTGATCATCAAAAATGAAAAACAAGATCGCCAATGCAAGCTCGATGAGCGCACCCTACGCGGCGAATTCAGTAACCTCAAAGAATCCCTCAGCACCAACCTAGAAACCAATCGCGGTCTAGACACCATCTGCGCCAAAGTTCAGCAATATCTCAGCAGCCTCGACCACGTTCAACAAATCATTCCTGCTCACTGGGCTGATATTCGCGCCGTCCTTGAAAACTATTCCCAAAGCCGCAACGTTTTAGAACTCAGGGACTATTTCGATCTCTGCCGCAGAAATGGCTTCAGCGCCGAAGCAGATATGCTAGCTGCCAGCCAATTTCTGCATGACTTAGGTATTTGCCTCCATTTTCAAGATGTCCGATTTCTCAAAAGAATTCTGATCCTGAAACCTGAATGGGCAACCGGCACGATCTACAAAATTCTTGATAACCAAGAAGTCAGAGCCGACTTTGGCCGCTTCAATGACGACACCCTCGAACAACTTTGGGATAAAGGCGACGAATCCCAAATGCGCGACGAACTCTTGCAACTGATGAAAGAGTTTGCCCTTTGCTATGAAATTCCCGGCTGCAAAGGTCGCTACATTGCCCCCCAACTGCTCGAAAAAGAACGCCTTGATTATGATTGGGACAGCACCGACAACCTGATCCTCAGCTATCGATATACCTTCAAACCCAAAGCCATTTTCCCCCAACTGATCGTGGCGCTCCATGAACAAATCGAGCACAACTGCCGCGTCTGGAAACATGGCATGGTAATCACCAACGGCCCCGCCCGCGCCGAAATCATTGAAGACGATCGCTACTACGAAGCCGATATCACCATCCGCGTTTCTGGCTCCAACAAACGCCGACTGCTCACCATTGTTGGGCACGAACTCGACAAAATTAACCGCAGCTATGAACGCCTCACCACCGAAGTCCTAATCCCCTGCAATTGCAGCCAATGCAAAGGCAGCCAAACCCCCCACACCTACTCCTGGGAAAGTCTGCAACGCCGCCTCGCCAACGGCCGCCGCACCGTCGAATGTGACCAAAGCTATGAAGATGTCGATGTGCGCCGCCTCATCGACGACATCGCCGAACCCCAACCCCGCGACAACCTCGACAAAATGGAGAGATTCGAGCAACCCAACCAAAGCCAATCCGCCTCCCCATTCAGCCCGCAACCAACCACAATCAACATCTACAACCGAAACGACAATCAACCCATGACCACCAACATCACCCAAAACCACCACGGCAGCGGCGACAACGTAGCAGGCAACAAAACCGTTAACAACTACCACGCTCCCCAAAGCCCTGAAGCCGCCCAACAGACAATCCAAGACCTGCTGAAACAACTGAAAATCAACGAACAAACCACCACCGCCAAACTGCAAACCCAAGTCACGATCCAAGATTTGGAATGGCAACAAACCCTCTGGGCCGCCTTCAAAAACGCTGGCCCCGAACTCGCCAAAAGCGCCGTTGGCATCGCCCTGGCCAGCGCTGGCCTACCCGGCGCGATCATCGCCGCCGCCTTTAACGTGGTGGTCGAAGGAGTGCGCGGCGGCCTGGAAGCCCGCGAAGCCCTGCCCCCCGGTGAAGACAACCCCTTTGGGACACCAACCTTTTGAGCCGCAACGCTTCCTAAAAACACCACAAAAAAAGAGGCAGAAAAATCCCACCCCTTGCTAGTTTCTCTGCGGCATTGCTCCCATATCCCCAACATTCTTAGGGGATAGGCTCCTACAATTGGAGCGGTGATGTGAGGGGGCGGCGGCATGGAACGAGCGGAGTTGTTGGCGCTGCTGGAGCGGGCGAAAGCGGAGGGCTGGACGGAACTGGATCTGGCGGGGCTGGATTTGGTGGAGTTGCCCCCGGAAATTGGTGAGCTAACTCAGCTTCAGGTTTTGATTTTAGGAAAGTGGGACGAGGAAACCGAAAAATGGAAGGGCAATCAATTAACGACGCTGCCGCCCGAAATTGGTCAACTGCAAAATCTGACAAATCTTGACCTTAGCTACAACCAAATTAGCGAGTTACCAGCGGCGATCTCGCAACTGAAAAATCTGACATTGCTTGACCTCCGCGACAATCAACTGAGTGAGCTACCGACGGCAATTGGTGAACTGGAAAGTTTGACTACGCTTCACCTCGGCAACAACCAAATCAGCGAGCTACCGGCGGCGATCGCGCAATTGCAAAATCTAACTACGCTTAGCCTCTGCGAAAACCAACTGAGTGAGCTACCAGCGGCGATCGCACAACTTCAAAATTTGGCAGAGCTTGACCTCCGCGAAAACCAACTGAGAGAGTTACCGGCGGCGATTGCACAACTGGAAAATCTGACATTACTTGACCTCGGCGACAACCAAATCAGTGAGCTACCAGCGGCGATCACACAACTGGAAAATCTGACATCGCTTGACCTCAGCGGCAACCAAATCAGCGAGCTACCAGTGGTGATCGCACAATTGCAAAATCTGACATCGCTTGACCTCGGCAACAACCAAATCAGCGAGCTACCAGCGGTGATCGCACAACTGCAAAATTTGGCAGAGCTTGACCTCCGCGATAACCAATTGAGAGAACTACCGGCGGCAACCAGTGAATTGAAAAGTTTGACTACGCTTTACCTCGGCGACAACCAAATCAGCGAGCTACCAGTGGCGATCGCACAATTGCAAAATCTGACATCGCTTGACCTCGGCGATAACCAATTGAGGGAACTACCGACGGCGATCGCGCAATTGCAAAATCTAACTATGCTTAACCTCAGCTATAACCAACTGAGAGAGCTATCAGCGGCGATCGCACAACTGCAAAATTTGACAGATCTTGACCTTCGCGATAACCATCTGAGTGAGTTGCCAGCATCTATTCGAGAATTACCAAACCTCGAACATCTAGATTTGTCTGGAAATCCTCTACCCATTCCTCCAGAAATTCTATGTAGACAAGAACAGTTGTCTGAAAATTTATGGAGTCTTTATTACGAGTCACAAACTATTCTGGATTTTTATTTCAATAGCCAACGTGACCCCAAACCCCTCTACGAAGCCAAATTGTTGATCCTTGGTGAAGGCGGCGCAGGTAAAACTAGTCTCGTCAGAAAGCTCGAAGACGCAACTTGTCAACTCGAACCTAAAGAAAAATCCACTGAGGGAATTGACGTGTTGCCCTGGGAAATCTCCCACTTAGATGGCACACCGATGCGCGTCAATATTTGGGACTTTGGCGGTCAGGAAATCTACCACGCCACTCACCAATTTTTCCTAACTAAGCGCTCCTTGTATTTGCTGGTGGTCGATGATCAAAAAGATGAAACCAACTTCTATTACTGGCTAAATGTTGTAGAAACTTTTGGCGATAATAACCCACTGCTCATCATCAGAAATGAAAAACAAGATCGCCAATGCAAGCCCGACGATCGCACCCTACGCGGCGAATTCAGCAACCTCAAAGAATCCCTCAGCCTCAACCTAGAAACCAATCGTGGACTAGACACCATTCGCGCCAAAATTCAACAGTATCTCAGCAGCCTTGATCACGTTCAACAAATCATTCCCGCTCACTGGGCTAACATTCGCACCGTCATTGAAAACTATTCCCAAAGCCGCAACATTCTAGAACTCGGGGACTATTTCGATCTTTGTCGGAAAAATGGCTTCAGCACCGAAGCAGATATGCTAGCTGCCAGCCAATTTCTGCACGACTTGGGCATCTGTCTACATTTTCAAAATGTCCCATCCCTCAAGAGATTCCTGATTCTCAGACCTGAATGGGCTACTGTTTCGCTCTACAAAATTCTTGATAACCAAGAAGTTAGAGCCAACTTTGGCCGCTTCAATGACGACACCCTTGAACAACTGTGGGATGAGAGCAATGAATCGCAAACACGCAACGCACTCTTGCAACTGATGAAGGAGTTTGCCCTTTGCTATGAAATTCCCGGTTGCCAAGGTCGCTACATTGCCCCTCAACTGCTTGAAAAAGAACGCCTTGATTATGATTGGGACAACACCGATAACCTAATCCTCAGCTATCGCTACCAATTCAAACCCAAAGCCATTTTCCCGCAACTGATCTTGGCGCTCCACGAACAAATTGAGAAAATTGAGAAGACTTTCTGCGTCTGGAAACATGGCATGGTGATTACCAACGGTTCCGCCCGCGCCGAAGTTATTGAAGACGATCGCTACTCCGAAGCCAACATCACCATTCGCGTTTCTGGCTCCAACAAACGCCGACTGTTGACCATTGTTGGTCACGAACTCGACAAAATTAACCGCAGCTACGATCGCCTCACCTATGAAGTCCTGATCCCCTGAAATTGCAGTCAGTGACAAGGCAGCCAAACACCCCACACCTACACCTGGGAAAGCCTGCAACGTCGCCTCGCCAACCGCCGCCAAACTGCAAAACCGGGTGATGATCCAAGATTTCACTTGGCAGTAAACCCTCTGGGCTGCCTTCAAAAACGCCGCCGCCTTCAACATGGTGCTTGAAACCGACCTTTTGAGCCGCAACGCCTCCCCAAAACCCATAAAAAAGGGGGTAGGAAAATCCCACCCCTGGCTAGTTAGGCGGCTCGATCGAACCACCCATCAATCCTGTGCTTGACCCTTACGGAGCCGCCACCAAGTCTTTCTTCGCGGCCTCGCTGGCCAGGAATTTCTCCAGTTCCGTCAGTTGATCCGCATCCACCTTGGTTTGCATCGGGCAGAACTTGGGCCCACACATCGAGCAGAACTCAGCGGTTTTGTAGATGTCGGCCGGCAAGGTTTCGTCGTGGTATTCCTTGGCCCGCTCCGGATCGAGGGACAGCTCAAACTGCTTGTTCCAATCGAAGTTGTAGCGAGCTGCCGAGAGTTCATCGTCCCGATCGCGCGCACCGGGCCGGTGGCGAGCAATGTCCGCCGCGTGGGCCGCGATCTTGTAGGCGATCAAACCGTTGCGCACGTCTTCCGCGTTCGGCAAGCCCAGGTGCTCCTTGGGCGTGACGTAGCAGAGCATCGCCGTGCCATACCAGCCGGCCATGGCCGCCCCGATCGCACTGGTGATGTGGTCGTAGCCCGGTGCGATGTCCGTCACCAGCGGCCCCAACACATAGAAAGGCGCTTCGGAGCACTCTTCCATCTGCTTCTTCACGTTGAACTCGATCTGATCCATCGGCACGTGGCCGGGGCCTTCCACCATCACCTGCACATCGTGCTCCCAGGCGCGGCGCGTCAGTTGGCCCAGGGTTTTCAGCTCGGCCAATTGCGCTTCATCGGACGCATCGTGGGTACAGCCGGGACGCAGCGAGTCGCCCAAGCTGAAGGACACATCGTATTTCTTGAAGATTTGGATGATGTCGTCGAAGTGCGTGTAGAGCGGGTTTTGCTTGTGGTGGTGCAGCATCCAGCGGGCGATGATGCCGCCGCCACGCGACACGATGCCGGTGATCCGGCTCTTGACCAAGGGCAGGTGCTCAATCAAGATCCCGGCGTGGATCGTCATGTAGTCCACACCTTGTTGGGCGTGCTTTTCGATGATGTGCAGGAAATCATCGGCGGTCAGGTTTTCGATCCGACCGTGGACGCTTTCTAGGGCTTGGTAGATCGGCACAGTCCCGATCGGCACGGGAGAGGCGTTGATGATCGCCGTGCGGATTTCGTCCAGGTTGCCGCCGCCGGTGGACAAGTCCATCACGGTGTCTGCGCCATACTTCACCGCCAGTTCCAGCTTGGCCACTTCTTCGGCCAGGTTGGAGGAGTTGGGCGATGCGCCGATGTTGGCGTTGACTTTGCACTTGGAGGCAATCCCGATCGCCATCGGCTCCAAGTTGGGGTGGTTGATGTTAGCCGGAATGATCATCCGGCCGCGGGCCACCTCGTCGCGAATCAGTTCGGGGGTGAGGTTTTCGCGTTGGGCAACGTAGAGCATCTCTTCGGTGATGATGCCCTGACGTGCGTAGTGCATTTGCGACACGTTTTCTTGACCGCGACGCTTGGCAACCCATTCGCTACGCAACATATTTGGTTCCTCAAAAAAGTAGCTTTCCTACGCCGGTTTGAACCGGATCAGGTTCTAAGGGTGTGTTCTCAGCCTGGGCAAGGATCCCAGACACCCCTAGCTTGGCCAGTGGTGGAGCTGGCGCTGAGGTTTCATCCTACCATTTTGCCTTGGCTGCCATTGGCTGGAAAACCGGGCGGGGATCGACTGGGGAAAGGATCAATTGGGGAAAGCCACAGAATCGCGATCGGGGTTTGATTGGCGGGCGATCGCGTCTAAATTGGGTGGGAAATTGTGTTGGAAACGTTGTACGGAGTCGCCAGACCATGCCACAGGGGCCAGGATTTTTGTTCACATTTGTCTACTACACCGTGATGGCGACGGTGGTGGCCACTTTCTCGAGTGCGCCGTTGCTGTTTGGTGGACGGTTGGGCCTGGAGGCGATCGAAACAGCCTTGCCGATCGGGCTAGTGTTGGGGCTGTTGGGGGCTTATTTCAACCGCACGGCTTCGCTGGAGCTGACGGTGCGATCGGGCAATGATCTGCAAACGCAACTGGAGCAACTGCTCACGAGCTGGGAATTTGTGACGGTGGATCCCACAACCGTGCTGGGCGATCGCACCGGCATCCAGGTTTATGAACGCGCTTCCTGGCGCAAGTGGTTTTCGGGGCGTGTGTTTGTGCGCATCGAGCGGCAAACGGCCACCGTGGTCAGTCGTGCGGGCCTGATTCGGAAACTGGAGCGACAACTCGGCGCGGTTCTGTAAAGGCGTTAGGGTCGATCGCCATTTCCTGGAATCAAGCTGAAATGGTTGTTTCCATACCTCAACGGTCGCCGCCGCCCTAGACAAGGGGCTTAAGCCCCTTGCCTTCTCCGATTTCGTCGCGTTGGAATTGGGTCAGGGCGGGCGATCGAGCGGTTTTGCACTGCACCCAGCACCTGACCGCAAACCCCAAAATAAATCGAGAGCTTGTCGTGACTACGACAGGCTCTCAACTCTTAACCCTTTCTAACTTCTGGTGTGATCCAGCTCGTCAGTCAGTTCTGTTTTTGATACCCCCAGGGGAATTCGAATCCCCGTCGCCTCCGTGAAAGGGAGGTGTCCTAGGCCTCTAGACGATGGGGGCGTATCATTGAGCTTTCGCTCGGAGCGCTCAGGCTCGGTAAACTTACTTTACCATCGCTTGAGTTCTTTTGCTGTGGGCGTTTCGCTCGCGTTCTGCTTGCCGTCCGCGCCTTTCGCGATATCTAAATTAGCGAACTCCTCTAGAAGTGTCAAGCACTCAATTAATTCTTAACAATCGTTAATAATTAATCTCAGCATTCCGATCGCTCGGGTCAGCCAGCGGTCAATTCATTAACCTGCACGATGCACCGGTTCAGGACGCGGTGGCAACTGCTTTGATGGATGACTCCGGCTTGGGGGTGCTCGTTATGATTGGAGCAAATCCTAGACAAAATCCAAGACCAGCCCGATTCAGCGCCGGCCAGATCCCAAACCAGCCCGTTTGATGTTTGACTGCGGAAGCCTGGGGCGATCGAGCGAGATTGGTTGGCCACCCTGGCGGAATGGCGACGGGCAGCCATGAATAAGTGGAGTATTGGGGCGATCGGGAACTGGTAAATTGCACGAGGCGCAAGGGAGGATTGGGGGAATGCAACAAATTCATCGATCGCGTGACCGATCGGGCCAGCGATCGCCCTCCCGATCACCCTTGGGCTGGGCTGTGGTGCTGGGTTGTGTGGCCCTGTTGGCCATTGAGGCGATTGATCAAGGGCGATCGGCGGTGGCCCAGGCACTCCCGGGGGCGATCGACCGGGTTGGGCAACCTCAGCCTGCGCCCCGGGTGACTGCGCCCGGCTCGGATCGTGAGCTGAAGTTTGACTATTCGGTTTCCGGTTGCGAAGATGCCTCGATATCGCCTGCGGTTGCGCCTCTTTGGGCGGCGGCTCGGGCCCTAACCTGCAAAAGTGGGGCATCCGAGGGGTTGACCCGTTCCCCCTTGGCCTTGGGACGAGAGTTGGTCAGCAACATCGCCATCAGCACCGAAGGTAGAACGCTGGTCTTTGGCCATGATTTGACCTACACCTGCTGTGCGGCTTTTGTGCTTGATCGCTCCCTCGATCGCGAAGGCGGCCAATCGATCATCACCGTCGTGGAACGCAATGAGGGGGAACATTGTCGCTGTCTATGCGATTACCAAATTACCGGCACGATCGGCCCCTTGCCGCCCGGTTCCTACACCTTGCGGGTTTATGGAGAATTGGGAGCCGCCCGCGCTCGACAGTTGCTCTTTGAGCGATCGACCGTCATCGGTGGAGAACTGCCGCCCGCTGGGGCCCCCACGAAGCGCTGAACCCTTGGCAACAGTGCCAATCTAAGGCCCTGTCGCCGCCGCTCGATTTCCAGAAAGGGCGATCAAATTCCCATGTATTCTTAAAGAAAGATTTTAAAAAAGATGCTTAGGGAATGTCTGAACAGCCCCAATGGCTACCTTGCGGGCCTGATCAATCAACGTCAACAAGGGACTTGGGGCCTGTCGCCAAATTTCCTGAAACCCTGATGACCTCGTTCTTCAAACCAATCAGTCGTAGGGGCGGGGTTGCCCCGCCCGGTTCCCGTGATCCTTGGGCGTTCCCAGGGGTGGACAGGGTTGTGGCGATCGCCCGGGTTAGGGTTGGGAGACCCAACCCCTACGGCGATGGAAATAACGACAGGCCCTAAGCCCCTTGCCCCGCGACGGTTGATGCTTGGCCCGTGTCGAAAGACACTTTCCAGACATCCTCTTGAGGCGATATTTCCTAGACGATATTCAAAAGCCAACTTTTAGGGGAAATTCCCCATCCCTCAGCCACGGTTTCCTGTCCCGGTCGCATTGCCCACGGTTGCAGCCGGTGACCAATGCCTCGATCGCCCCTTTCGATCGCCCATGTTGACCCTATCCCCTGAACTCAAAGCCCGTTTGGCCGAACCACTCCAAATTGGTTCCGTCACCCTTCAGAGCCGCGTGTTGCAAGCGCCCCTGTCTGGTGTCACGGATTTGGTCTTTCGGCGTTTGGTGCGGCGCTATGCACCCAGCTCGATGATGTACACCGAAATGGTGAACGCCACCGGGTTGCACTACGCACGGCAGCTTCCGCAAATCATGGAGGTTTCCGCCGAAGAGCGTCCCATCAGCATTCAACTGTTTGACTGTCGCCCGCAATTTTTGGCCGAGGCGGCCCAAATGGCCGTTGAAGAAGGGGCCGACACCGTGGACATCAACATGGGCTGCCCGGTGAACAAAATCACCAAAAACGGTGGTGGTTCTTCCCTGTTGCGCGACCCAGAAACGGCCGAGGCGATCGTGCGGGCCGTGGTGGCGGCGGTGAACGTGCCGGTCACCGTGAAATCACGGATTGGCTGGAACGAAAGCGAAATTAACATCGTGGATTTTGCCCGGCGGATGGAAGCGGCCGGCGCAGCCATGCTGACCGTTCACGGTCGCACCAGGGCCCAGGGCTATAACGGCCCCGCCAAATGGATTTGGATCCAACGGGTGAAGGAAGCGGTTTCCGTGCCGGTCATTGCCAACGGGGATATTTTTTCCGTGGAGGCTGCGGTGCGTTGTTTGGCGGAAACCGGCGCGGATGGGGTGATGTGCTCGCGGGGAACCATGGGCTATCCGTTCTTGGTGGGTGAAATTGACCATTTCCTGAAAACCGGCGAGTTGCGCCCCCAGCCCAGCCCGATCGAGCGGTTGCGTTGTGCCCAAGAACACCTGACCATGTTGGCCGCTTACAAGGGCGATCGGGGTGTTCGCCAGGCCCGAAAGCACATGACCTGGTATGCCAAGGGGTTCTATGGGGCGGCGGAGTTGCGCGGCCAACTCTGCCGAATTGAAACGGCCGCCGAAGGGGTGGCCCTGATCGATCGCACCATTGCCCAAATTGAACGCCACGAAGCCGAATTCGGCGCGATCGGCCCAGAATCAGAACAACCAAACGAGCCAATTAACGAGCCAATCAACGAACCCGTTTTGGCCTAGCCCCGATCGACTCCTCAGAACCTGTCAACTAAAAGGCCCTGAAACAGGAAAGACTCTGAAATAATCATCGGCAATCCTTCTCTTATCGCTTCTTTAATGAAGACCTTTGTTTCCGGAAAAATTCACGGTATCCGCGTCACCGACAAAAGTGTGGATTACAACGGCAGCGTCGGCATTGATGCGGCGTTGATGGAGCGTGCTGGCATTGAAGCCTATGAGCAAGTGCATTTGGTTAATCTGCGCAATGGTGAACGTTGGGTCACCTACGCCATTCCCGCCGGGCCGGGCGAATTTACGCTCAATGGTGGTTCTGCGCGGTTGGGAGAAGTGGGCGACAAATGTTTAGCGATCGCCTATCGCTTGAGCGATCGACCCTTCACGGCTCCCGTTGTTTTTTGTGATGAAAACAACGCCATTGCTGACACCATGCAATACCACATTCAAGGCGGCAACCTGACGGGCCATAACGATTGGGTGGTTCCGGTTCATTAAGCTTGTTGCTGTTGGCCGATCGACATCAACAATCAACCCAAGCCACAAACCCAAGGGCCAATAACCCAAAGGCAACCCCCCTCAACAAAAAAATGGCGGCGAGGCACTTGGCTTCACCGCTATTGTCATTTTTGGGTCAAAAATTCAGTGATTAATCAATGACCAATTAATGACTAATCAGTAATCAATTAGTGCTCAATCAATGATCAATCAGTGCTCAATCGAAGGCAGAGTTGGGCGATCGCCCGATTCATTTTGAATCATCCATCACCCAACTTCCCGATCGAACCTTTTAGACCTTGGCAGCAGCCTTAGCCACCAATTCGCCCTTGGCATACTTGCGAGCAAACTCGTCCACCGAGACTTGCTTGATCTTGCTAGCGTTGCCAGCGGTCCAGAACTCGCTATAGCGATCGGCACACACTTTTTGCATGTACTTGATCGAGGGCTTCAGGAAGTGACGGGGGTCAAATTCCTTGGTGTTGCCGGCCAGGGCTTCGCGCACCGCAGCGGTGATCGCCAAGCGGTTGTCGGTGTCGATGTTCACCTTGCGCACACCGCACTTGATACCCTTTTGGATTTCTTCCACGGGCACGCCGTAGGTTTCGGGGATCGTGCCGCCGTATTGGTTGATCAGCGCCAGCAGATCTTCGGGAACCGAAGACGAACCATGCATCACCAAGTGGGTGTTGGGAAGACGGTTGTGGATTTCTTCAATGCGGCTGATGGCCAGGATTTCGCCGGTCGGCTTGCGGGTGAACTTGTAAGCACCGTGGCTGGTGCCGATCGCCACTGCCAGAGCATCCACTTGGGTCTTTTCCACGAAGTCGGCTGCTTCATCGGGGTCGGTCAGCAGTTGGGAGTGATCCAGCTTGCCTTCAAAGCCGTGACCATCTTCTGCTTCGCCCATGCCGGTTTCCAGCGAACCCAAGCAACCCAGTTCGCCTTCCACGCTCACACCCAGCGAGTGGGCAACTTTCACCACTTCGCGGGTCACGTTCACGTTGTACTCGTAGCTCGCGGGGGTCTTCGCATCAGCTTCCAGCGAGCCATCCATCATCACGCTGGTGAAGCCGTTTTTGATGGCCGAGTAGCAGGTGGCCGGCTCGTTACCGTGGTCTTGGTGCATGCTGATGGGGATGTGGGGATAGGTTTCCACAGCTGCCAAGATCAAGTGACGCAGGAAGTTTTCGCCAGCGTAGTTACGAGCACCACGCGACGCTTGCAGGATCACGGGGCTATCGGTTTCATCGGCTGCCCGCATGATCGCTTGGATCTGCTCCATGTTGTTGACGTTGAAGGCAGGAATGCCGTAGCCATTTTCTGCCGCGTGGTCGAGCAGAAGCCGCATGGGTACGAGCGCCATAGGAATCCTCCTAAGATAGATTTATATCGATGCCTCGATAACTCTCGGCCGGTCGAGTGCTTGGCACTAATCTTAAAACAATTGTTGCCAGCCCCTCTGTTTTTCTGGAAGCAAGAATTAAAATTTCGGCGATTTGGCGGTTTTGGAGATCTCGAATTGACCCAGCGCCCGATCGACCAAGCCTAGAGACCTGATCTCGAAAGGATTCGGGCGATTCTGGCCCGTGGAAAATCCTGAGTTGCAGGGAGTTGTGGCAGGGAGTTGTGGAAAGTGACTTGATCTCCCGATCGACTCGATCGCCCAAAACCAGCCCTTGGGGCGTTGTGCAGGCATGGCGGATTGTGGAAGATCCAGGCAGTTCAATCCAGAGCAGGATCCCAAAGACAGGATCTGAAGACTATCTCTGAAGACTATTTTGGGGACTGTGGATTCTGAAAAAAATGGGTCGCCTGGGATTCGAACCCAGAACTAATCGGTTAAAAGCCGAGTACTCTACCGTTGAGTTAGCGACCCCCATCGCCCTGTTGGGGGCTATGAGGTGGTGTTGGGGACTGCAAGCACAACCGGGCCGGTTGGGTGTCGCAGTGAAATTCCGAACACGGGTGATTAATCTAGCAGGCTTTTTGAAGCTCGTCAACTGATCGTTGCAAATCATTGCGCCCAATTGCGCCCAATTGCGCCCAATTGATCCGCCAGTCGATCAAATTTTGCCGTGATGCGACGTGATGCAAGGTCACTTTAGCGGCTGGAACGGTTGTCGTGCATGGGATATAGCGAAGCCAGGGGGCCGCTAACCGGAGGATCGCTTTCTTGGCGGGCGGCTTCAATTTCTGCCCGGCGGGCCCGCAGTTGGATGTCTTCGAGCATTTTGCGGTTCACGGCCAGCAAATCCGCCACCAATCCCAAAATCCAGAGCTGCACCCCCACCAAAATCCCGATCGCCGCCAGGATCAAGCTAGGCACGTGGGCCCGGGGTGAGCCGCCAAAGTAAAGCAGCAGCCAGCGAATTCCCAGCAACACCCCGATTGAGAAAGGAACTGTCCCCAAAATCAGAAACGATCGCAGGGGCTTGTAGGTCATGAAAATCCGCAGGATCGTGAAGATCGATCGCTGGATGTAGCTGCGGATGCTCTTGACTAGGCGCGAGGGGCGCAGGTAGCCATTGGTGCGAATCGGCACGGAAACAATTGCGATTCCCTGTTGCCCCGCTTGGATAATCGTTTCCAGGGTGTAGGTATAGCCATTGAACACATTGACCCGCAGAGCCGCCTCCCGACTCAGGGCCCGAAAACCGCTGGGCGCATCGGGAATGTCCGTGTCGCTGGCCAAGCGCACTACCCAACTGCCAAACTGTTGCAGGGCCTTCTTGACGGGCGAGAAATGCTCAATTTCCGCGATCGGGCGGGCCCCAATCACCATCTCTGCTTGATGGGCCAGGATTGGAAACACCAGCGCCGGAATGTCATCGGCACAATATTGATTGTCCGCATCGGTATTAACGATGATGTCTGCTCCGGCCTTCAGGCAAGCATCCAAACCGGCCATGAACGCCTTTGCCAGTCCCTGATTGGTGGACAGTCGCACAACGTGGTCTACCCCATGGGCCAAAGCCACCTCAGCGGTGCGATCGACGCTGCCATCATCAATCACCAACCACTCCACCACATCGCAGCCGGGCACCTCGCGGGGCAAGGCTTGGAGCGTAATGCCCAGGGTTTCTTCTTCGTTGAAGCAGGGAATCTGAATAATCAGCTTAGTCACGGTTCAGTCGCCAGGAAGACGCTAGGGGCGATCGCCCGCATTTAGCCTACCGCCCTTGGGGCAGACCGTAACAGAACCATGGGCCAAGGCAGTCAGCTATTGTTGCGCAACTGTCAAGAATCTTCATCGAAACTTGATGTTTCTCCAATGCAGACTCTAGCCAATATTCCAATTGACCTTTAAGCAATACTTTGGCCCAGACCCGATCGCTGGGATGTGAATATCGGGTGGATATGGGGTCGATCGCTAAGTCGGCACTTGATCCGCGATCGTAATCAATACTCAAATCGACACTTAATATCGACACTCAGATCAATAGTTGAAAGTCGGCAACAACGTTTAACCCAATCGATCATAGTTGCGTAAAAACAACAATCGATTCTTTACATTCTGTAAATTTGAATTTGAAATGCAGGATAAATCAATAGGGTTCTTACTGGAGAGGAATCATTTTTCTCAGCAGATCCTAACAAAATCGATCCCCGCAAGCGTTGAGTTGCTTTGATCGAGCGAGGTGGTGATGATCGGCGCGATCGACTGCTGAATCGATTTTCGGTTGTAGGGACGGATTTCCGAACTAAAGCCTGGAACCGTTGATTTATCTGGTTCAGAAACTGTCACATCGCGATTTTTTGCCGCACAATTTCGCGAGTCAATGGAAACCAAGGGTATTTGATGGGATGTGCGATCGAGATCACCATTGCTCTGTAATGGCGGCCGGCGTATTAAAGCGTAACGATCGCATTCCGCAACAGCAAGCGGTCACCGCCCCCACCCAATTTATCCTAGATATTAGAGGCAGGTTGAACGAGGGGAAGGCGCAATGAATTCAGTTCAAGTGTTGACGAAAGTAGTGGCGGGCGTTGCATTCTTCGCCAGCACATTGGCAGTGACGGCGCTCCCGAGCGTTGCGGAAAACCCTGCCCATGTGCGCCAACTGCTGGAAACCAAAAGTTGCGCAAATTGTGACCTGAGTGGTGCTGACCTGTCTGATCTTGATCTGGCTGGGGCTAACCTGCAAGGGGCGAATTTGAATGGAGCCAAACTGTGGCGCACGGACTTGACGGCCGCTAATTTGAGCCGAGCCAGCGCGATCGAGGCGCGGATGCACGCAGTTAAGCTCGCCCAAGCCAACCTGCAACAGGCGGATTTGACCCTGGTGGGATTGGTGCTGGCAGATTTGCGCTCGGCGAATCTCCAGGATGCCAACCTGTTGGGAGCCAACATGGAAGGGGCCCAGTTAGCTGGGGCCAACCTGAACAATGCTCGCCAGACCATGGCCGGGTTGCTGCGGTGGCAACAGGCCAGCTACGGCAACATGGATGTGCCGATGGATGTGGCGGGGATTAATTTGCGGGATGCGAATTTACACAATGCTTCCCTCAGCCGCGCCAGCTTGGAAGGGGCTGACTTGGCCGGGGCCAACCTGACCAATGCCGATTTGCGGTTTGCCAAGTTACATGGGGCAAATGTGGCGAATGCCCGCTTGGAAAACGCTCGCTTGCAGGGCACTATTTTGGCAACCCAAAAGGAAAGCACCGCTCTGTTGATTCGCAGCGCACCGTAAGTTTGGCTGGGTTGGGTGGCCAGCCAGGCCACCAGTCGGCTCGCGGGGAAGGCCAGCAAAGGGCTGAATCCAAGTCTCAATTCGGGCCACTATTCAAGCTGCCATTCAAGCCGTAATTCGAGTCTCAATTCGAGTCCCAGTCCTACGCGCGTTGATACAATGGCGAGGCACGTTACCGAAACCGAAATAACACCATGAGCGGCGAAATTTTTAGCACGGCTTTTTTGGCATTCACCTTGATTTTGATTGGCTTGGGCGGTGGTTTCCTGTTGCTGCGGTTGCAAGGGGCCGATAAGTAGGCAACTTGGAACAGCGTTTGCCGATTTCATCGGTGGCTAGCCCAACGTCGATCGGCTCAATCCTCGATTCTCAATTCGCTGCCCGTTCAATGCCGGTTCGCGCGATCGGGTCAAGATTTCAAAGCTCAAACGCAAAACCCAGCCCCGGTGCATCACTGAGGCTGGGTTTTGTGGTTTTGAACAGTGCTCTTTCGGTTGGCTTAGCCCAGGAGCGCGAAAGTCGTTAGATCACGGAAGATCACGGAAATGGTTTAACGACTAGCGCGGTTGCCCGGTGCTGACCACACGCCGCATGGGAATTGAGTATCGATCGCCGTAGCTGAGCACATGCAGGCGGAGGTGATGCAGACTAACGGGATCGTTGGCTCCCACTAGGGATTGATTGGTGTAGGTGATGTCGCCCGGGTCAATGATGGTGACCGTGCCTTTACCAAGCACTTCGATCGAACCGTCATCCTCAAAACAGGCGCAGGTATCTTCATCAATACCAATGCCCAGGCGATCGGGATGCAAGGACACAGCGCTCAAGAGCCGCGCCATCCGATTTCGGTTGTGGAAGTGCTGATCCACAATCACATGGGGCAACACACCAAACCCCGTGGCCATATCCACCAGCGATCGATTGGGGGACTCGCCCGAGCCACCGCCCGCGATCATGTGGTGGCCCATCACCGCCGCCCCGGCACTGGTTCCGGCCAGGGAAATCTCCCGTCGCCGCACCCGCTCCAGAATGCTTTCCATCAGCCGCGTTTCCGCCAGCAGGCCACACAGCCGCAACTGATCGCCGCCGGTCATGAACACGCCCGTACAACTGTAGACATATTCCAGATAGCTTTCGTTGGAGCCTTGGTCGCGATCGCGCACATCAAGAATTTCGATCGACTCGGCTCCCATGCTCTCGAAAATCATGCGGTACTTGCTGCCAATCACCGATGGCTCCCGCGAAGCACTCGGAATGATGGCGATTCTGGCACCGGTTCCGCCCGATCGCTGAAAGAAGGCGTGCAGAATTTCACGACCGTGAATCTTGTCTTCTGCGCCGCCAATGACCATGACTGCGGCTTTTACGGCTTGGGGAACTGAACGATCCAACATTCGCGTGTGAGCTTGCACCATGGGCTTAAACGTGCGAGGGGGAGAGCAAAATTGAGGAGCCATGATCTCTTGCGTTGAGTGGTTGCAGATGGCATTGGCACTCAACCCTGCGCTTCACTCTGCGCTCAATTTTGACTGGATTGTCATTCTGCCGAATGACCGAAACAGGTAGACATTCGGGCAAGGATCGCGCACAAGACCCAACTTAGGAGTAATTAGCGATCGCACAGATATTTAATCATCTTTCTATCCTGCAATTGGCAAAGATTTTGACCGACAGAATTGACCATGATGGCGATCGCGGGCCCTTCAATCGTTCGAGTGTTGTTCAGCGGCTAATGAATTTCTATGAATTGGTTAGCGATGGGGCAGACATTCAGCCAGTTACTGAGTCGGGCATTCAGTTAGACCTTGACTCACTAGCAGGGTGGGCATTACCCACCCCGATCTAGCCCAGACGGCATTCATCCTACATTTGGCGGACTTGCGGTTCCCCGTCCACAATTTCCCCAATCAGCACGCAGTCTGTGGTTCCCACAAACAGGCCGTTTTCCAGGACTCCGGGAATGTTATTCAGGGCTTTTTCCAAGGTGGCGGGATCGTCAATGCCGTTGGGGAACTTCACATCCAGAACCAAGTTGCCCTGATCCGTCACCACGGGGCCGGCTTTTTTGACGGCCATCCGCAATTGCGGCTCACCACCCAGGGCGACGATCGCCCGCTTCACCGGCTCCAAAGCCATGGGCAACACTTCCACGGGCAACAGGAAGGTGGTTCCCAGCCGATCGACCAATTTGCTGGCATCCACCACCACAATAAATTCCGCTGCCAAGCAGTCCACAATTTTTTCCCGGGTGTGGGCCGCGCCGCCGCCCTTGATCAGGTTCTTTTGCGGATCCACTTCGTCGGCCCCGTCGATCGCCACATCAATCCGATCCACATCGTTGGGCGTGGCCAAGGGAATGCCAAACTGCTTGGCCAGCACTTCCGACTGGAACGACGTGGGCACGCCGATGATGTCGGTGAGTTCACCGGACTTGAGCCGATCGCCCAAATATTCGATCGCAAAGGCCGCCGTTGAGCCGCTGCCCAACCCCACGACGGTTCCCGACTTGACGCGGGCCACGGCGGCCCGGGCCACTTGTTGCTTCATGATGGTTGCGGGATCGAGCTGGCTCATGGGTCAAACTCCTGTGAAGTTTTGAAAGATTGATCTCAGGGGGATCGGGTTATGCAAACCGGGTTCAATTAAACACCGGATGGCTGACCCGATCGCGAGTTCCGGCGGCCGAGATTGCAGCGGGATCCGGAAACCCAGGCCCTAAACCGTGACCTGGAGCAGGTGTCGTGCCATCAGCCAAATTCGATCAATTCAGATTCCATCAAGCCAATTGAAGCGATCAAGAAAATCCAAGCGATCAAGTTCGGTCAGCCCGATTTACCCCACTAGATTTACCCCACTAGATTTAACCAGCCCGATTTAACCCATTAGATTGAGCCAGCCCGGTTATCAGCAGCCAGACGCGGGCGGATGCGAGGAGATGCGAGGAGATCCATGCAAGCAGGCGAAACCACAGCCCCCAGACAGGAAGAAACGATCGGAGCAATCACCCCCAAAACTGCACCCCCGATCGCCTTGAAAATGCTGGTGACGGAGTTTGACCAGGCCTTGGTGGCGGCCGAGGCGGCTTGGCAACAGGGCCAGGCCCAAGGGGCGATCGAGCAGGCCCGTCGGGCCATTCGGCTGATTCCCGATCGGCCAGAGCCTTACCGCTGGTTGGGCAATGGTTTGCAGGGGCAAGGTCAGTGGGCCGCGGCCGATCGCGCCTATGGCTGGGCCTTGCACTATCGACCCGATTGGGCAGAAGTCTGGGCTAATCGGGGCACCATTGCCCTGCAACAACAGGATTGGGCAACGGCCACCGAGCACTATCAGCAAGCCATTCAGGCTAACCCTGAGCTACCGGACTTACATCTTTACCTGGCCCAAAGTCTTTGCCAGCAATGTCGGTGGCCGGAAGCAGCGGCGGCGATCGAGCAGGCCTTGCAACGCAACCCCGATCGCGCCCTGGCCCACCTGCTGCAAAGTTGGATTGCGCTCGATCACGAAGCTGGGGACGATCCTGAGCTGGCCTATGCGGCGGTTCAGCGATCGTTGGCATTGGATCCTCACTATCCCGGTGCTTGGTTCCAGTTGGGACGGGTTTGTTTTTATCGCCAAGAATTTCGGGAGGCGATCGCCGCCCACCAACGGGGACTGACCCTGGCTCCGCCCGATCCCGGTGTGCAGGCGCGGGCCCTGGGGGCGATCGGGAATTGCCACTTTGAGCTGGCGGAATTGGCCGCCGCCGCCGACTGCTACGAAGCCGCCCTCCGCCATCAACCCGATGAAGCGGATGTTCACTGGGGACGGGCCAACCTTTGGTTACACCAAGGCGACTATGAACGGGGCTTTGCGGAATTTGAATGGCGCTGGCCCAACGTTTTGCCCCGGCGGCCCTTCCAGCAACCGGCCTGGAATGGGGAGCCGATCGCGGGGCAAACCATCTTGGTCTATGCCCAGTGTGGTTTGGGCGATATTTTGCACTTGGCGCGATATTTGCCCCTGTTGGCGGCTCGGGGCGCGAGGGTGGTGGTGGAGTCGCCGCAGCCCACGGCCCGAATTTTGGCGGCCCTGCCAGGGGTGGCGCAAGTGGTGGTTCAAGGGGCGGCCCTGCCGGCCTTCGATTGGCAAATTTCCTTCCTGAGCCTGCCCAAGGTGTTCACGCCCAGCTTGGCGGCCATTCCCCGATCGATTCCTTACCTGTCAGCCCAGGCCACGGACTGGCGACCAGAGCAGGACTTTACCTTTCGGTGCGATCGACTTCATGTGGGCATTGCCTGGGCCAGTGGTTACCAAGCCAATCGCGACGGCCGCCGGGACTATCACAATCGATCGATTCCCCTAGCCCAATTTGTGGAGCATCTGAATTGCCCGGAGGTGCAACTGCATAGCTTGCAAGTGGGGCATGATGCCGGGGCGATCGCCCAATTTCCGCAAGTCCAGGCCTGGCACGATCGACTCCGGGATTTTGCCGACACCGCCGCCCTCGTGGCCCAAATGGATTTGGTGATTTGTGTTGACACCTCTGTCACCCACTTGGCAGGCGGCCTGGGCTTGCCCACCTGGATTTTGTTGCCACAGATGCCCAATTGGCGCTGGATGCTCGATCGCACTGATTGCCCTTGGTATCCCACGGCTCGGTTGTTTCGTCAGCTCCAACCCCGAGATTGGGCGGGCGTTTGGCAGCAGGTACGGCCCGCCTTGGCTCAGGCGATCGACCAATGGCGATCGGGACTAGCCCCCTTTGGGCCCCGTTCCTGAGTGAATTTTCGGTTGATTAACCTCACGTTCTTCAGCTTCCAACCGCCAACCCAGCGAGCCGCTAAGACAGAAACCAAGACAGGATTTGTCTGCGATCGCATCGGTATCTCCCGATCGGTCTGCTAAGTTCAAGAAAAGTACAATGCCAACGCCAGCGCACCCACCAGTGGGGCCCGGCGCTGGCGGTTTTGTTGTGACCACGTTGTGACCATCGTTGCAGAAGGGTTTGGGGCCATGAGTATCAATCAGCGATCGCAGCCTATGCCGCCATATCGGCTTCCCCATGCCCTCTGGGGGCTGGGAGGAATGATCCTCCTCTCGATCGGCTCCATTGGCTGGGCGGCCAGTCCCGTCGCAGCGCGGCAAATGCCCCCCGACGCAGGACGGCTAGGCCCGGCGAACGAGTCGATCGAGCCGTTGCGCCCCGTGGTTCCCGGTCACCGGGCCCAAGGCAACAGTGATGAAGAAGTGAATGTGCGGGTTTATCGCACCGCCAGCCCTGCCGTTGTGTCGATCGAAACCAGCAGCAGCACCGGCAGCGGCAGCATCGTCAGCGCCGATGGCCTGATTCTGACCAACGCCCATGTGGTGGATGATGCCGCCAGCCCCGTGACTGTGGTGTTGGCCGATGGTCAAAAATTTGAGGCGGATATTCTGGGATTTGCGGAAGGCAGCCTAGACCTCGCCATGCTGAAGTTGCGGGGGGCGAGTGGGTTGCCGGTGGTGCCCATTGCGCCGCCCGGCTCCGTAGAAGTGGGGCAGCGGGCCTTCGCGATCGGGAATCCCTTTGGCAAATTCCAAAACACCTTCACCGTGGGCATTGTCAGCCGCCTGGACAACATTGAAGGGCTAATTCAAACCGACGCGGCCATCAACCCCGGTAACTCCGGCGGCCCACTCCTGAACAGCAAAGGGCAACTGATTGGGGTCAACACTTCGATCTATGTCGATCGCGACGGCGGTGGCAACATCGGCATTGGCTTCGCCATCTCCACCGATCGCGTGTTGGACTTCCTGGCCAAGGCGCGATCGGGAGATTTGCGCCCCTCCATCCCCGTCACCACCCTGGCTCTGAATAATCAGCCCCTGGCCGGCGAACTGGCCGAGGGCGATCGGGTTTTGAGCCAAGACCAAACCCTCTACGACATCTACACCTTCACGGGCGAAGCGGGCAACCAAGTCACGATCGACCTGGCCAGCGGCGACTTCGATGCTTACCTGATCGTGCTCAATCCCGAAGGAGAAGAGTTAGCCCAGGACGACGACAGCGGTGGCCAAACCAACGCCCGCGTCACCGCCACCCTGCCCAGCAGCGGCCTGTACACCGTGTTTGTGAACACCGCCGCCACCAACCAACAAGGACGCTATACCCTGCGGGCGCGATCGGGTGGCCCCGCCGCCACCAACCCCGGCACGCAGTCCGGTACACAACAGGCCGGCTCCCTCATCCTGCAAGATGCCGGCAGCCTAACCGCCAGTTCGCCCCGTCTGCAATCCGACAACAGCCCCTACCAGGAATATCGATTCAATGGGCGGGCCGGCCAACGAATTGAAATCCTGCTGGAGAGCAATGACTTTGATCCCTACCTCATGGTGGCGGATCCCCAAGATGAAAAACTGGCCGATGCCGACGACATCAGCGACACCAACACCAACGCCGCTCTCGTGGTGCAGTTGCCCAGCACCGGAACCTACCGGATCATCGTCAATGCCTACGATCCCCAAGGGCGAGGACGCTATCAACTCACGGTGCGCGAGGTTAGCAACTAGGGGAGCGTTCCGTGAGCTAACCAGAAACCAACCCCTCTAAACGGCAAATGCCCAGCGATCAACGGTTATCTCTGATCGCTGGGCATTTTGGGCTTTTAAGGCTTGGCTCTAACTTTCAAGCTTTGGTTCTTGATTGTTGCTGTTTGCCTTGAATTTTGCCCTTAAATTAAATTTTGCTCTTGAATTCCGAGTCTTGGCCCTTGTCTGCAATGACGATCGCCCTGCTCATCGCAGCAAGCAACTGGTGAGCCAAAGGGTAATCAGCGTCACCACCGCCACCAACTGCTCCGTGCGCAGGCCAACCACAGGCGGAATCAGGCCCGTGATCAACGAACCCAAAATCAGACCGCCAATCAGCCCCAGCAGCGTCAGCAACACCGCTCGGCCAAAGCGCCGTTCCTTGCGATTGAGGAAAAACAAGCTGGCCCCTGCCCCGATCGCCAGCACCAATTGCAGCAGTGCACCATCACCACCAGGGTTCAACAACCCCAGCACCAACAGCACCGAAAACGTGCCGCCGGCCTGGATCCAATCGGTACGGGTGGGCTGATCGATCGACCCCGCTAACCAATTGGGCAGTTGCGGCGGCTGACTGGGCTGGGGAGCGGCCGGCGCAGGGCGATCGTCCTGTTCCGCAAACCGAATTCGATCGGGGACTTTAATTCGTCCCTCCTGCCGCAGCCGCAGCCGATCCATCAACACTGCGTCATAGGCCATTTCAACCGCTTCCATCCGTTGGCGGTCTGTTTCATGTTCCTTGAGGAGCCGATTGCGCGCCGATTGAATCTCATCAAAAGACGCATCCTCGGTCACGCCAAGCTGTTCGTAGGGGTTCGGGTTGCTCATGCGTTGGGTGGGGCTAGTCTCTTGGCGGCGATCGAGTGAAACAGCGCCTTCGACGCTATCTGTTCAGTACTGTTTTAGTGATCACTGCATGATCGCGGCACTTGGCGATCGCCCTAATACCGTGAAAACACTATTTAAATCTAGTCTAAATTCTAAGCAACCGGCACCTGAGCAGTTCGGATTGGCAACAAGTCCTCATCATTGAGCCAGTCCCTCCCCCCCCAAGCCTTGCGCCAGATCAGCCGAATCTGCAGCCGGATCTACGGGATCTGTCCGGATCTATCCGGATCTATAAGAATCGACCCACTGCGCCAGACCAGTCGGATCCTTGGCCCAAAACCTTGCACCAGTCAGCTCCCAAGGGTTTGGGATGATAGCCCGTCAATTGCCAATCATCTGCCAATCATCCGTTGGTCAAAAGCGAATCGCCACAACCGTTAGTGAAATAGTGCCGGTTTGATAGAATACGCGCAATAACATGCAGCCCACTGTCCAAAACTTTCCTAAACACTCCCCCACAAGCAATCAAGCGCCCAAATAAGCTAGAAATGCGTTTGGTCACATCCGGTTGATCCCTGATCCCCGTAGAAAGGGTCAATAAACTGGCGTGCAACCCCAATCAGCCCCGCAAATGATTTGGACAATCATCCTATTTGGACAAATTTGGACAAATTTTAGTTGGATCGTTGGACAACGATTTGCACCTGATTGAGTGAAAGGGGCACAATTGAGCAGCCCCTATTTATTTGGGTTCATCACAGCTACCCAAATCTCCACCCCGCGATGACCGTCGCACCCCCAATGGCCCCATAATATTTCTCTGCCGATTATCTTGGCTTCAAAGCGATGACTGACACGCCTCCAAAGCTGCTGGTTGTGGATGACGATCCAGCGATCCGAAAGTTGATCCATCGCTTCTTAAGCAAACAGCAATATCAAATGGAGTCGGCTCCTGACGGGAAGACGGCCTTAGCGCTCTTTGAAAAGTTTCAACCCGATCTGGTGATTTTGGATGTCAATCTACCGGATGCAACAGGGTACGAACTGTGTCGGGAAATGCAAGCCAAAACGGGTGTCTACGTTTTGATGCTCACCAGTCGTTCCGATGAAGCCGATAAAATTAAAGGGTTTCGTCAAGGGGCAGATGATTACTTGACAAAACCCTTTAGCTTGATGGAATTAGGGGTGCGCGTTAGTGCCATTCTCAAGCGGGGGCGGGGCAATTCTCCGCGTGATTTACCGCAACCTTCCCTTAATTTTGGCAGCTTAGTCATCGATCCGGAACGCCACGAAGTCACCCTTGATGATCAATTAATTACCCTAACGGCCTTAGAGTTCAATATTTTGCATTTTTTGGCCAATCATCCAGGACGGGTCTGGAATCGCCAAGAACTTTTGCAAAGAGTTTGGGATTACGACTATGTGGGCGACCAGCGGGTTGTTGATGTCCACATTGGTCAAATTCGCAAAAAGATGGAAAGTGCAGGCGCGAAAACCCAAATTATCCAAACGGTGCGCGGAGTTGGTTATCGATTTAATCCTCCCGATGCTGCACCACCGGCTCAATAGGATGCTCTAAGAGGATGCCTGAGCAGTAACTTGGGGCACTTGCCAAAGGACTTGCCAAGGGGCTAGTAGCCATCAGGGCAAGGGGCTTAAGTCCCTTGTCTTCGTTGATCGATGCCACCCACAAGGTCGCCGATTTGGCTGTGATTTGGCTGTTTCGCCCATCCCCTCAGGATTCCCGAGGGTGCTCAGGGGGAAATGTTGGGGCGGTCGATCGGGCGGTCGATCGGGACTTCAAAAACCAATCGTCAATAGACCTCTTGCACGAATCAAATTGGATGTGTTGCCTGGTAGTTGAGCAACCCGGCCAGCAGATGAAGCCTCAAGCCAAAACGGCGACGACGATTGCGATAGCGTCCTGAGAA